>JAPSGP010000062.1 GCA_031177445.1 Acidimicrobiia bacterium | reverse complement strand
GGAACGTGCGCCCCAAGCCCATGGCGGCGCGCTCGTGCACGCCGAGGTCGGTGACGTCCTGGCCCCTGAAGATGACGCGGCCACGATTGGGCTTGTAGAAGCCGGTGATGATGTTGAACGCCGTCGTCTTGCCCGCGCCGTTCGGCCCGATGATGCCGACGATCTCCCACTCGCCCACCGAGATGCTGACGTCGGTGTTGGCGAACACCCCGCCGAAGCGGATCGAGACGCTGCGCGTCTCAAGCACGGACATCGCTGATCTGCACCTCCTTGAGCCCGCGGTCCTTGAGGTCGAAGCGCTTGCCACCCAACCAGCGCTGAATCGGTCGGATCTGCTGGCCGATGCCGCCGGGGAAGAACACCAGGGTCAGCAAGAGGAGGATCGGGCCGATGACGAGCGGGGCGATCTCGGGGGTGAGATCGGGCGCGCCCGGGATCGCGTTCAGCCCGTCCTGGATGAACGTGAACTTGTCGAGCAGGTAGCCGATCAAGGCGAAGAACGCGGAGCCGATCACGACGCCGACACGGCTGCGCAGCCCGCCGACGACCGTCATGATGACGAAGATCAGCGCCAGGTTGAAGTCCCAGGTCTCCGGGGACACGAAGGTGTCGTTGAACGCGAGGAGCGCACCTCCCACGCCCGCGAACGCGCCGGACACGACGAAGGCGAACAGCTGCAACAGCTTGACGTTGACGCCGAACGTCGACGCCACGCGCGGGTTCTCGCGCAATGCGAGCATCGCGCGACCCGACTTCGTGCGCATCATGCGCCAGTCGATCCACATGATGACCGCGAGGAACGCCAGACAGAGGTAGTAGTAGCGCCAGTCGCTCTCGAACCCGTTCGGCTTGGGCGCGGGCTGCCCCTGGCCGCCGCCGGTGAGCTCCTCGATCTGGAAGATGTTGCGCTCGGCGACGAGCCCGTACGCCAGGGTGACCAGCGCGAAGTAGAGGCCGGTGATGCGCAGCGAGGCGCCCCCGAGGATGAGCGCCTGCAGCCCGCCGACCGCCGCCGCCACCGCGACCGCCACCCAGACCGACTGACCCTGCTCGGACACCGCGTACGCCGCAGTGAAGGCGCCGATGCCGACGAAGGCCTGGTGACCGAGCGAGATCTGGCCGACGTACCCGAGCAGGACATTCAGCGACAGGCCGATGATCCCGTAGATCACCGCCTGGGCGTACTGCTGGACCTCGAACGCCTCGCGACCGAGCGGGAAGACGAGCACCACCCACGCGACACCCGCCCAGACGACGAGGCGCAGGATCCAGCCCAGGATCGAGGGCCGGAACGGCTGCGGTCGAGCCGGCGCCTCGGCGCTCGGAGGGGCGGCCGGGCGTTCCTCGACGTCGACAGCCATGCTCAGGCGGCCTTTCCGAGCAGGCCTTGCGGCCGGATGATGAGCACGACCAGCAGGACGGCGAAGACCAGCAGCGTGCCCGGCGTGCCCGGGATGTCCTCGAAGATCGGCGCACTCGTGGCGACCGCTTCGACGACGCCGACGATGACGCCTCCGAGGAACGCCCCCGGGAGGCTGTTCATCCCGCCGAGCACCGCCGCCGTGAACGCAGGGATGAGGAAGCCGGTCGTCAAGACGCCGGGAGTGAACCCACCTCCCTCCGGCACTGCCAGCACACCGGCGAGCCCGCCGAGCAGCGCGGCCAGCGCCCACACGATCGTCGACAGGCGCTTGACGCTGATGCCCATCAACTCGGTCGCGGTGGGCTCCTGGCTCGCGCCCAGGATCGCGAGGCCAAGGTTGGTCCTGTTGAAGAACAGCGCGAGCAGTATCGCCAGCCCGACCAGCGCGCCCAGCAAGAGCAGGCGCTGATCGGAGATGTTGACGCCCAGCACGGTGAAGCGGTCGAGTGTCGGGAACGAGCGGTCGACGGGTCGAACCGTCGCCTCCCCGAACCAGATCTCGACGCCGATCGACAGCAGTGCGACGCCGGCCGTGGCAACGAGCACCGTGACCCGCGGCGCATCGAAGAGGGGCCGCACGACGATCCGCTCGACCAGGACGCCGAAGACGACGGCGGCGGCAAGCGCACCCAGGAGAGCGAAGCCGTACGACACTTCGAAGTGCAACAGGTAGAGCGTGTACACGGCGACGGTACCGAACTCCCCCTGCGCGAAGTTGAACACCCCGCTCGACTTGTAGATGAGCACGAGACCGAGCGCGAGCAGCCCGTACGCCGATCCGGTGATCACGCCGATGACGAGTGATTCCTTCTCGCCGGTCGCAAGCAGGATCACGACAACCGCGACCAGGATTCCGGCGGTGACGAGAGCCCCTTGACGCTCCTTGACCCAGGTCATGGCACTACTCGTCCGTCGCAGCTTCGACGAATTGCTCCTCGGTCCGGTACTGCTGCGTCCCGCAGTCGGCCTTCAGCAGGTGGGCACCGGTCCCGCCGAAGTGGTCGTCGGGCGTGTACACGGCAGCCGGATAAACACCGGTGTCGATGGCCTCGCCGCTCTCGATCGCGTTCATCACCTCGGCCCGGCCCAGGTTCTCGCCCGCGAGGTCGAAGGCGGCGCGGATTCCCTTGTTCAAGCCCCACAACGCCAGCCCGATGTCGTCGGGCGTCGCGCCGCCGCCGAACTGCTCGTAGGCGGGGACGTAGTCGGGGTCGAGCTGGCCGATGACGTCGAGCTCGGGGAACGGCGAGAAGAACTCGCCGTTGCCGGTGGCGGGGCAGCCGAACTGCAGGACCTGGTTCAACCCGCTGGTGATGCCCGGCCCGATGAACAAGGGCTGGTAGTCCTGGTTGCGGGCGCCGTTGGCGAGCCCGAGGTACACAACCGGACTCGTGATGAGAGAGACCGCTTCGGCGTCGGCATCCTTGAGCTTCTGGATCGACGCGAGCGCCTCCGCTTCGCTGGCAGTCTTGTTGATGGACTCGTCGGCGACGACGTCGAGGCCGGCGTCCTCGGCGGCTTGCACAAAGGCATCGTGGTAGTCACCGAACGACGGCGTGTCCTGGATGAGCACGCCGACCTTCTCCAAACCCTCGTCCTTCAACCGCTGCGCGATCAACGGCGCTTGCTGCGCGTACGTGAGCGAGAGCGCGTAGTAGGTATCGAGGTCGGTGAGGCCCTCCTCGTTGACGCCCGCCGAGAAGTACGGCACGCCGTTGTCACTCGCGTACTTGGCGCATGCGGTGATCTGGTCGGCGCCGCCGCCGCCGACGAGCAGGAACGCGTTCTCGTTCTCGACCATCTCACGGCACACCTGCACTGCCCGCCGCGGGTTGAACTCGTCGTCGCGGAACACCACACGGACCCGTCGACCGCCGAGCGCCGTCGGGTCGGTCTCGGCGAGGAACCGCCAGTAGATGTCCTTGCCGATGTCAAACGTCCGCTGCGGCAGCGGCGACGCGCCGGTGACGGGCGCGTGCACGCCGATGATGATCTCGCTGTCGGTGACGCCAGAGGTGTTGTTCGGGCCCGGCTCGTGCTGCGCCGGCTCCGCGCCGGTCCCGCGCCCGCTGTCCCCACCCGCCTGTTCCCCGCCGCCGGTCTCACCGGTCGCTCCGCCGGTCGATACCTCGGTGCCGGCGACGCCGCTCTTCTGGCCGCATGCCGCCATCCCGAGCAGCGAGACGGCAACCAGGGCGACTACAACACGCGACCGTTGCGACACGATGGCTCCTTGGTCAGGACGGTGGTCGATGGGAGTCGGTCCCGGCCCGGCTCAGCGCACGGCTCACGCCGCCGGCGCGCCGCACGGAGCTGGACGGGTCTCCCCTCGAGCCGAGGAGCACCACCGTGAGCACCGCGAGCAACAGTGCGAGCGGGATGAGGAGCCAGACGACCACGTCGAAGTTGCCGGTCAGGTCGCCGACCTTCGACGGATCACCGGATTGCGCGAACGCCGGCGATGCCGTCGTCAAGAGCATGATCGCCGTCGCGACGATCGAGCACATCCCCGCCAGCCGCGTGCGCTGCCTCGCCCCCCGTGGCACGTCGGGATCATATGTCCGGAACTCACGCTGCGCTTTCCACTTGCACGGGTACAGTCCCGAGCGTGGCGAGCGTCGTCAGCGCCGAGGACGCCGCCGCCGCGGTTCGCAGCGTGGACACGCTCGGGATCCCGCTCGGTCCCGGCCAGCCGGGTGCGTTCCTCGATGCGCTCGCGCGCCGCGGCGACTGGGAGGAGCTTCGCGTCGGCGGAGCGCTGCTGACGGTCCTGTCAGAGCTGTTCTCGCATCCCAACGTCCACTACTTGAGTGGGTTCTACGGCCCGATCGAGCGCTTGCTACGCGACAGCGGCGCCAACATCAGCTTCGCTCCGGCCGATTTTCGACGTTTCGAGCCAATCCTCGACGCCGCGCCGCCGCGCGTGATGACTACCGCCGCGGCACCGCCGGACCGTGACGGCTGGTGCAGCCTGTCGCTGCATGCCGGCGCGACCGTCGGGCACCTGCACCAGGCGGGCGCCGACGACGACCGGCTCCTGATCGTCGAGGTGTCCGAGCGCTTCCCTCACACCCTCGGGTTGCCGCCCGAGTACCGGCACGCCCTGCACGTGGACGAGATCGACCTGTTGCTCGAGAGCGATCGCGAGCCCCTGACGATCGAGGATCCGCCTCCGACCGAGACCGAGCAGGCAATCGCCGAGCACGTCCGCAGCTTCGTGTTCGAGGGCGCGACGCTCCAGACCGGGATCGGCGCGGTCCCGTCGACCGTGGCGACACTGCTCGCCGTCGGTGACGGCGGCGACTACGGCGTCCACTCCGAGATGTTCACGACCGGGCTCATGCGCCTCCACGAGGCGGGCAAGGTCACCAATCGGAAGGGCGTCTACGACGGCGTGTCGGTGGCGACGTTCGCGGCAGGCACCCGCGAGCTGTACGACTGGCTCGACGCGAACACCGAAGTCGCGTTCCTCCCCGTCGAGCTCGTGAACTCACCCGAGGTCATGAGCCGCAACCGTACGCTCATCACGATCAACGCCGCGCTCGCCGTCGACATCCACGGACAGGTGGTCGCCGACACGATCAACGGCGCGCAGTACTCGGGCATCGGGGGGCACGAGGACTTCGTGTCCGGGCCCGCGCTCTCGCTCGAGGCGCGATCGCTGCTGTGCGTGCCGTCGACGGTGACCGTCGGCGACGAGCTGCGCTCGCGCATCGTGCCGTGGTTCGACGCCGGCACCGTCATCACCACTCCTCGGCACCAGGTTGACGTCATCGTGACGGAGTACGGCGCCGCCGAGCTCCAGGGCAAGACGACGCACCAGCGCGGCGAAGCTCTCGCCGCGATCGCGCACCCCGCGTTCCGCGAGAGCCTGCGCGCCGCCGCCGAGCGTGCGACCGGAGGCCGCTCGCCCGTTGTCGGGTGAGCAACTCACACGCGGGGTGTCTACGCGTTCTGTTGCGCCCACTCCTCGGCACGCTTGGCCATCTCCTCGGGCGAGACGTCCTCGATGTGCGTGGCGACGCTCCAGCGGTGCCCGAACGGGTCCTCGAACTGGCCGATGCGGTCGCCGTAGAACTCGTCGGTCAGTGGACGCAGCTCCTTGGCGCCGGCGTCGAGCGCGGCCTTGAACGTGGCGTCGACGTCCTCGACGTAGACGCTGATCGTGACGGGCGTCCCGCCGACCTTCTTCGGGCCCACGATCTTCATCTCGGGGTACTCGTCGGCCAGCATGACCACCGAGTCGCCGAGCTGGAGTTCGGCGTGACCGATCCTGCCGTCGGGGGCGTCCATGCGCATGCGCTCGGTCGCGCCGAGCACTTTCTTGTAGAAGTCGATCGCGGCCGCGGCGCCGTCGACCGAGAGGTACGGGCTCACGCGGGGGTAGCCGGCGGGGATGGGCTTCACTGGGCTCATTCGTCACGCCTCCTTGTTCACGAACGTGTGTTCGTAGCCTACTGCTTCCGTTCGGGCGCAGTCGAGGGCGGCGCCGTCGAGGGCGGCGCCGTCGATGGCGCCTGCGGGAGTGGCTGCTCCCGCTGGCGCTGCACCCAGGGCGTGAGCGTCGGGCCCGGGAAGCCCTCGGCGAGCCGCTCGGTGAACTTCGCCGAGTACGTGAACGGGTTGCTGGTCGCCGCCGGCGCGGTCGACGGGGTGCACCCCGATGAGAAGTCCGCGACCGGTAGCGCAGAGTCCCACTCGGGATCCGGATTGCGGGGGCGCAGCGTGGCGCCGAGGTTGTTGGCGTGGCGGTCACGCTCGGTCAGCCACCAGCGTCCGGACCCTCCGCCGGGACCCTCGGCCGGCGCGCCCAGGAACCGCCATTCGATGAAACGCAGGATCGACGTGTGGTCATACACCCGATGATCGACGCCACCACGAAGTGCGTACGGCGATGTCACGAGGGCCGGGACGCGGAACCCGGCCTGACCGAAGTCCTGGTACAGATGCTTGCTCGCGCGCCCGTCGGCGAGTCGGGGCGGACGGACGTGATCGAAGAAGCCGCCCCACTCGTCGAACACGAGGATGAAGGCGCCCCGCTTCCAGTGCGAGGATTCGCGAAAGGCGCCGAAGATCTCGCGCACGAACCGCTGTCCGAGACGGACATCACCCTGGGGATGGTTGTCGGTGCGCAGTTCCCCGCCGAACCCCGGGTCGACGAACGCCACCCGGGGCAGCCTTCCCCGGTCGCAGTCCTCGAAGAACCGGTCCGTCGACGAGATCCGGTCGCTGTACTGCTCGCCCCACAGGAGCAGGACCGGAAGGTCGGTGTAGTAGTAGCGGGCGGACACCCGGGCGCGTTCCAGGAGGTCCCAGATCGTGCGGCCCGAGAAGATCCCGACGTCCAGCTGCGTCGGGTCGTTCTTGTTCCCGTTCGACTGCGCTGAGTGCAGATACTGGCGGTTCGGGAACGTGCTCGAGAGCAGCGACGCGAAGTACCGGTCGAACATCGTGAAGCGGGTGGCGAGCTCCGTGTGGAACAGGAGGTCGTCGCGCAGGAAGTAGCTGATGGCGTACTCGTCGTTCCCGGAACCGCGGGCGAGGAAGCCGTCTTCCAGCTGGCGCCGCCCCTCGTCCCACGTGTGCCCCGGGATCGGGTGGTCACACCCGCGCCACGGGTTCGACGCGACCGACCCACCCACGAGCGGCTGGGTGCTGACCCGTTCGCCGGTGTCGGGCGATCGGTAGCTCACCTCGACCTTGGCGTCGACATGGAATCCGGATCCGTACCGTCGGCGCCCGGCCTCCAGGTAGGCCTCGTCCGAGCCGAGCCAACCCAGGTAGTGGTCGAGCGACCGGTTCTCCATCATCAGCACGACGATCGTGTCGATCGGGGCTTCCTTCGGAGAGTGATCGAGGATGCTGTCGCGGCGCGGCTCCGAACTGTCGTCGCAGCCGAGGAGCAGACCGCCGCCGAGCGTGGCGGCGCCGGCGGCGAGGGCGGAAGCTCGCAGGAACTCTCGGCGGTCCATGAGGTGCCGATCGTAAATCCCTCACGATGCGACGAACGCGCCCAGGGGGAACTCTGGCCGGGACTCGATCGTCTGAACGAACGGCCGCGGCGCTCGGTCGCGGCAGACAGGAGCGAAACACGATGCCCCACTTCGACCTGCCCGAGGGAGTCCCCGGCATCCTGGGCCCGATGGCGTTCCGTCCGGAGACGGCGAAGCCACTGAACGAGCTGGCAGAGGTGCTTCTGCGGGGCGACCATTCCCTCACCCGGGGCGAGCTGGAGCGGATCGCCGCCCAAGTGTGAGCGGGGGTACGCGGCTGCGCTGGGCTGAGCATTGGCGATGCATGTCGGCGCGGCAATCGTGACTGAACCCCGATCGCTGCGACTCGGGGCGCGGTCGATCCCGATCGAGCTCCCACGGCTCCGCGATCCGCGCTTGCAGCTCGCTTCCGTGATCGTTTCGCTGCAGGTGCTCGGGCAGACGGTCTTCGACTTTCAACTCTCGATCGCCCAGATCCTGGTCGCCGTCCTGACCTGCGCGTTCCTCGAGGTCGGCATCACGCTTGCGCGGCGGCACGTCCTGGCGTGGCCGGCGAGCGCCATGCTCACCGGCAACGGAGTCGCCTTCATCCTGCGCGTGCCCGGCACCGAGCATGGCGACTGGTGGAGCCTGCGCGGCGCCTGGATCTTCGCCGCCACCGCCGCGGTGTCGCTGCTCTCGAAGTACCTGATCCGCGTCGGTGGGCGCCACGTCTTCAATCCGTCGAACATCGGGCTCGTGCTGTGCTTCCTGCTCCTCGGACCGGCGCGCGTCGAGCCACTCGACTTCTGGTGGGCGCCGGTGGGCCCGGCACTGGGAATCGCACTCGCCCTCATCGTCGTCGGCGGGCTGGTGATCACATGGCGGGTCGGCATGCTCGGCGTCGCGGTTGCGTTCTGGGTTGCGTTTGCGATCTCCGTTGGAATCGTCGCCGCCGCCGGGCATTGCATGACCGCACGCTGGCACCTCGGACCGATCTGCGGCGACCTCTTCTGGTCGGTGCTGGTTACCTCGCCCGAGATCCTCGTCTTCCTGTTCTTCATGATCACCGATCCCAAGACCGCCCCGAGTGGCCGGGTCGCTCGGATCGCGTACGGCGTGAGCGTGGCCCTGACGTGTGCACTCCTCGTGGCTCCCCAGCGCACCGAGTACGCAACCAAGGTCGCGGTGCTCGCCGGCCTCGCGGTGGTGTGTGCCGTGCGACCCTTCGTCGAGCAGTTCTTCCCGGCGCCGGGCTCCGCTGCCGACGGCCTTCGCCTCTGGCTCGGTGGGCTCGTCGTCCGCGGCCGGGCCCGGCTCGGTCGCGCCGCGCTCGGCCTCGGAACGGCGGGAGTCTGCGTGGTGCTGCTCATCGCCGCCGGAGTGCCGGCGCGCTCAAGCGCCGCTCGCGACTCGGGCTCGCTCGGTCAGCGCGCGGTGCGCATCGATCCCGCCGACGTGCCGAGGGTGGCGCTCGACCCGAGTCTCGATTCCATCGACGCCGCGCTGACCGCGCAGGAGGCGAAGCTCATCGCGCGAGATGTCGTCGCCGATCTTGCCATCATCAGCGACGCGCTCGAGCGCCGTGACCCTGCGATCGCCGCGACCGGCACCGCGGGGCCGATTCTGCGCCGGACCGAAGCAAGGATTCGCCGCGCCGAGTGGGGTGAGGCGCTCGTGGTCCCGCGGTACGACATCGACCGCCTCAAGATCCTGGTGGTGCGCAGCGACTCGCAAGCGCTGCCGCAGCTCGGGGTCGACCTCACGGGCAGCGCTCGACGCACGACCTACGACGCCCTGTCGCCGCCGCATGTCGCCCGGGAGTCGACCGTGCCCTACCGCCACACGTTCTCACTGCTCTCGGTCGACGGCCACTACCTGATCTTCGACGACGCTCGCCCCGAGCAGGCGTAATCCTCGAGCCCAGTCGACGGTCACGGCACCCGCGGGTCGCGCAGCACCAGTTCGAACTCGCCGCGCACACACCTGCTCACCGCGTCCGAGATCATCTGCTCGAGGAGCGCGGGCGGCATCACGCACTCCTCGCAGTCGACGCCCTCGAGCTCGAGCGCGATCTCGATCCGGTCGGTCTTCGGGTCCGCGTCGACGAGGCGCAGGTCGGCGCCGTCGAGGCGCAGCAGCGCGCCCATCTCCTCGACGGCTTCGGCGACGTCCTGCGGGTTCACGGTCGGATCGCGGCCGCGCTCTGCATCTGGCTCTCGCCGAAGCTCGGGAGCGCGATCGCGTGCAGGCTCCCCAGGCCGCCGCAGACGATCGGGACGAACTGATCCGGGCGCCGTGCCAGAGACACGCGGCCGGCGCCGTCGACGCGATCCTTGCTCCGCAGGATCTCCCGATTGAGCTCCGGCCAGAGCTCGATGGGCTGCCACGCGTGCTGCCACAGGAACTCCTGCATCGCCTCGATCTCAGGGAAGGCGGTGGCGAAGCGGTCGGCCCAGATCGGGTTCACGGCGATCACGACTTCGCCGTTCTCGCCGCTGCCGCCGAGGTACATGTTGCTCAGCGGGAACGCAACGCTCTTGGCGATCAGGAGAAGGAGATCGCGCGGGTCGTCGTTGTTGATGTCGGCGAGCGGGAACGTGCCCTTCCCGCCGTGCACGGTCACGACGTCATCGTCAGCCGTGAATCCGCGGCGCTGCGCCAGCGACGGCCACGGGGAGCGCTCCTCCCACTCCCCGAAGCACAGGCCGAAGCGGGCCGGCTGCCCGAACACGGTGCGCGACGTCTCACCGGCGCGTTGCCCACCGATGTTGCGCAGGCACAGCGAAACGGAGCGACCGATCGTCATCGAGCCTCGGCCGGCGGCACCCCCCATGCACCCGGCGCGGTAGTCGATCCCGAGCTCGGCTCGTGACGGACCGTTCACGATCAGCATCGGGAACACGCTCGAGGTCGTCGTCGTGAGCCCGAAGGCGTTGAACTCGGGCACGAGGATCGCTTCGAGCGCGGCGAGCACGAGCGGGAAGGCCTCCGGGACACAGCCCGCCATGGCTGCGTTCACCGCGACCAGCTCGACGGTCGCGACCCCGTATTGCGGCGGCAGCGCACCGATGACGTAGTCGGGCGCAGAAGGCGTCGCCGCCAGGAGCGACAGCACCCGCTCGTCGGTGGCAGCGAGGATCGGCGCGCCGTCGCCCCAACCGCCCTCGAGCGAGAGCTCGTAGAGCGCCTCGGCATCGGTGCTGACCTCCGCTCGCTCGCTGGTCAGCACCGCGCTCATTCGCCGGCTCCCAGCAGCTCGAGCGCCCGCGGGTAGTACTCGTCGGCGATCTGGAGCAGTTCCTCTTCGGGACGGGCTTCGAGCGGGTACGGGAGGACGAGCACCTTCAAGTCGGGATGGCCGAGGAAGCGCGCCATGTTGCGCGCGTGGGTCTCGAACTCGGAGCACACCACGACGACCGACGGCTTCTCGTGCTGTTCCAGCGTGACCGCGTCGTGGACGCTGAACGACGTGCAGGAACCGCAGGTGCCGAGGCCGACGATCCCGCAGTCGACCTGGTCAGACCAGGAGTCGACCTTGGCGCGATCGTCGGACCCCTCCTTGCCGACCTGCGCCGCGGTCTGGATCGCGAGCGTCGTCGCCCCGTCGCGATGGAGATACTCGTCCCAGCGGCCGGCGATCAGCATCCACGACCGCCACGCGAGGTCCGTCCGCAGCCCGACGCGCTTTCCCGCGATCGGAGCGTCGACGGTGAAGGCCGGTGCCCCAACCGCATCGGCCGGGCGCCCGGTGGGCAGCCGGATGGAGATCGTCACCTGGTCCGGCGTGCTGATGCTCATCTGGAGCCTCCTTCAGTGGGGACACGGCCGCCGATCGAGTCCGTC
>JAPSGP010000061.1 GCA_031177445.1 Acidimicrobiia bacterium | reverse complement strand
GTGCGCGTCCGGGGCGCGTGTCGCGAACGGGACGAACCAGCGCTCGTCGATTGCCCGGTGGGCAGCATGCAGCAGTTCCTCGAACGACCCGGTCCCGACATAGCGACTGGACCGCAGGACCGGTGCCTCACGGGTCTCGGTGACGCTCTCGGCGAGGAGCAGGGGGATCGTCGAGCCGTTGATCCGGAAGTTCAGGTCGAACACGACGACACGGCCGCTCGGGTCCCTGCCCATGTCGAACCCGGCGATCCCTCGGTAGCCCATCGCCGCCGCGACCTCGATGATCGCAGCCCCGACCTCGACGAATTCCGGATCGGGCTCGGTCCGGAGATCGAGCCAGCTCCCGGTGTAGCGGTTGGCCTCGCAGATCTGCTCGGCCGCGCCGAGGTACCTCGACGTACCGTCAGGAAGCACCGCGAATTGCACGCAGAACGTGCTCTCGAAGTCGATCGAGTCTTCGACGATCACGTTCTCACACGAGGCGAACACCTCGGAGACCTCGGCGAGCTCGGCCGGCGACGCACAGCTCCGCACCGCCACGCCGCCGCCGGTCGACAGATCGGTTACCGCCTTCACGAACACGGGATAATCCCGGATCGCCGGGTGGGCAGGGCTGAGCTCCGCGACGGGAACGACCTCGCGCCGCGGTCCGTGCTCTTCGGGCGTCAACTTGGCGAGGTTCGCCTTGTTGTTGAGGAACTCGAGGAGCTCGGGTGCGATCCACGATGCGGCACGCGCGGCGACGCCGGCCGGCTGTGCATGCTGGAACACGATCTTCGTCCCCCGCCGGGCGATCTCGTCGATCGCGGCGCGATACGAGTCGAGTGATTCGTAGATGATCAGGTCGGATGGGCGTTGGAGCCCGGCGTGCTCGAGGAGGCTCAGCCCAGCCGGTGTCGCACTGTCGGCGGGACAGATTGTCGGAAGCGTCCCGCTGATCAGCAGCTTCCTGGCGATCCCGAGATCGAGCATGGCGGCGTCATTCCGGAGCCACGTGGAGCCCCCGGGCGGGGGAACCGGGTCGTACACGTGACCCGGTCCATGGACGTCCATGAGCGTCAGTGCGAGCTCGATCACGCCGGCTGCGCGGGTTTCCACTGCGGGATCCTATAGCGGGGACGCGGCAGGGCAGACTACGACGATGCAGATCGCGATCCTCCTGCACGAAGGCGAACAACCCGCTCGCACACCGCGCTATCTCCTTTGGGGATTGCGCGACGTCTGGCAGGAGAAAGGGCTCTCGGTCGAGACCTTCACCGGGCCGGACGACGCCGTCCTCGACGCCGATGTGCTGTTCGCCCACGTCGACCTCACTGCACTTCCCGACTCGTACAGCGAGTTCCTGGCCCGCCACCCGCAGGTCGTGAACGGTGGTGCCGTCGACGTCTCGAAGCAGGTCGTGAGCGAGAACCTCGTCGGCATCGGCGAAGACTGGAAGGGGCCGGTGATCGTGAAGACGAATCGCAATGCCGCCGGTTCGCCCGAGAGGAGGCTCCTCGAGCGGAACCTGCTCGCGCGGGCGCGGCGCCGACTGAGCCGGATCTTCTCGAGGAACTCGGCGCTCCCGCCTGTGGTGTACGAGGTCTTCCCGACTCTCGCCGACGTCCCTAAGGAGGTGTTCGGTGACGAGCACCTCGTCGTCGAACGGTTCCTGCCCGAGGTCGACGAGGATGGCCTCTACTGCCTGCGCACCTACTTCTTCCTCGGTGACCGCGGTCGTACCTATCTGGCGAAGTCGCCGGATCCGGTCGTCAAGTCGAGCAACATCGTCCAGCGCGAAGAGATCGACCCGAGCGACGAGCTCCTGATCGAACGGCACCGGCTGGGCCTCGACTACGGCAAGCTCGACTTCGTGATCCATGACGGGTCCGTGGTGCTCATCGACGCGAACAAGACGCCGTCGACTACCCACTACCCGCCGAAGCCCAACGGGCGGCGGCGCAACGAGTACCTGGCGCCCGGGATCAACGCCTGGCTCTGACCGGTCAGACGCGCTCGATCAGCTTGAACGCCTCGGCTGGCCGATCGAGCCTCGCGCGGCGCCCGGTCGCGTCGGCCTCCTTGGTGACCCGGGCGACGAACGCGGCGCGCTGCGCGGCCGCGTCGAGCGAGTCCTCCTCGATGCCCATCGTGGATCGCCACTGGCTGCGGTGGCAGAGCAGGGCTTCGAGCTTGGCCTCGAGGTAGCCGTCGACCTGCTCGAAATGGTCCTCGACCTCGGCCTCGAACAGGAGCAGCTGCTCGGGTCGATGGGGTTCGAGGCCCTGGTCGGGAAAGAAGTGCGGATCTCGGGCGGCGACGACGGCGTCGAGTGTCAGCCAGCCCGCGTGGCGGTGATCGGGATGGAGCCGGTAGCGCTTCCACGGATCGTGACCGAGCACGAGCTGCGGCCGGGCGCGACGGATCGCCGCGCACACGGCCGCCCGCTCGGCCGCCCCGGAGCCCAGCTCGCCGTCGACGAGATCGAGGAAGCCGACACTCGCGAGCCCGAGGGCCACCGCCGCCGCTTTCTGTTCCTGCCGCCTGATCTCGACCAGCGTGTCGAGGTCGGCGCCGGGGTCCCAGGTTCCCTTCGATCCATCGGTCAATAGGATCAGGTGCACCTCGCTGCCCGCGGCCGCCCACTTGGCGAGCGTCGCGCCGCATGCGAACTCGACGTCGTCGCCGTGCGCACCGATGGCGAGGGCGCGTCCCGGAACGGGCAGGTCCAGCCCGGTCACTGGTTGCGGAGCGCCGCGAGATCGTCGGAGACGTCGACGTCGAAGGCGAGGTCGGGATCGCGCACGACGCGCAGGCCGAGCCCGAGCCGGCGGGCTTCGGCGGCGTGACGCCGGAACGAGCCGGGGCCGTACGCGAACCGGAACGGCACGTCGACGGGTACCGCGAGGACGGGCGTGCCGTCGTCGCGATGGCATGGCACGAGGGTGACGATCGGGCGCGCGCCGTCGCGGGTCACGGGCGTGAGCGTGCGCGCCTTCGGCAGATCGGCATGGACGACCACTGCGCGAGTGAGGCCGCGGCCGGCCACCCAGGCCCGGCCCGCGACCGCGGCTCGATCGAGCGTGCCCGGATCGTCGATGACAGCCAGCGCGCGGTCGCGCGCCCAGTCGCGCACCTCGGGGGCGCTCGACACGACGACAGCCGGCAGCTCGCCCGCGGCCGCAGCGACGGCGTTGGCGAGGCGCCGGCCGAGCTCGATCCGCGCCGATGGCTCGAGCTTCCCGGCGAGCCGAGCTTTTCCCTGCGTGAACGCGCGCACCGGGATGACCACCCCGGCCGTCGTCACTCGAGCACCTCGAAGGTGCGAGTGATCGGCTCCAACCGGAGCATCTGTCGAACGCGGACCAGGGACTCCGCGACGGAGCGCGATTCCAACGCGGCCTCGACGGCGCCGATGGACGGCCAGCGGGAGATGACCACGCCCTCGAGCAAGCCACCGGCGCTGGGCTCCATGTTGATGAGCAGCTCGATCTGTTCGCATCCGGCGGACTCGAACGCGGGGCGAACGTCTTCGACGAAGATTCGTCGCACCGTGTCGCTGTCGCTCGGATCGACCGCAGAGTAGAAGATCCGGACGACGGCCATGGTGGCTACGCGTGCCAGGTGGATTTGGTGAACATGCCCGCCAGCTCTCCGCTCGTGTGCAGCAGCAGCTCGTCGCGATCGAGCTCGGCTGCGAGGCGCTCACCCGAGCCGGGATAGCGAAAGGTGACGCGGATCGAGCGATCGTCGATCTCGAGGACGTTGTAGGAAGGGCGCACGTAGCCGCGGAGTCGGTACGTCGAGACCGTTCCGGAGTTCACGACGAGCATGTTGTTGAGCAGCCACACGAACGGGACGTGCTTGTGGCCACAGAGAACGAGGTGCACGCCCATCTCGGACAGCAGCGCGAGCACGTCGCCGGAGTCCCACACCGTGTTGCGTTCGCGCCCGGTTCCCGGCACCGGGATCAAGTGGTGGTGCAGTGCGAGCATCTTGAGATCGGCTTCGGTGTCGAACTGTTGGCGGATCCACGAGTAACGCTCGCGCCCGATCTCGCCCTCGGCGAGGTCGGGCTTGGTGGAATCGAGCGCCACAACGGTGACCGTTCCCGGACTGCCGGCCGGCAAACCCGTCGAGAGGCTCACGACCCGGTCGCCCTTTCCCTCGACGTCGCCGGGCCCGAAGGTGTCGAGGAAGTGCAGGTAGCCGACGTTCTTGGCATCGTGGTTGCCGGGAATGATCACGGTCGGCAGGCCGGCGTCGATGATGGGCGCGAGGTACTCCTGCGCGGCGCGGAACTCGTTGGCGTAGCCCTCGGCCGTGAGGTCACCGCCCACGAGCACAAGGTCGGGCGACAGCGAGATCACTTCCTTGGTTGCCGACTCCATGAGCTCGCCGTCGAAATGGGGCGACCCGCAATGGATGTCAGAGAGCTGCGCGATCAAGAAGTAGTCCCGCATTTCCCTGCCTATGCTAACGGCCGTGGAGGTGGTCTACCCGGTAGCGCGCGCGGCGCTGTTGGGGCCGTTGCACCTCGGACTGCGGTGGACGATCGAAGGCGCGCACCTCATTCCTCCGCGCGGTCCCGTGATCCTGGCGAGCAATCACACGTCGTACCTCGACCCGCTCGCGCTCGCGTACCTCGCCGACCGCCGCCACCGACGGGTGCGATTCCTCACGAAGGCCGAGCTGTTCGAGAAGCGCGGGCTGGGGCCGCTGCTGCGAGCCGCGAGGCAGATCCCGGTGCTGCGGAACTCGGCTTCGGCAGCGGGCTCACTGCAGGCCGCGATCGACGCGCTCCGCGGCGGCGAGTGTGTCGCGATCTTCCCCGAGGGCACGATCTCCCGCGATCTCGAGCCGATGCCGGCGAAGTCGGGCACGGCACGACTCGCGGCGTCGAGCGGGGTGCCGGTGACGCCGGTCGGCCTCTGGGGCGCCCACCGCATCCTGTTCAAGGGCAGGAAACCGCACTGGCAGACCGGCGTCGCCGAGACTGCCGTCGTCGGACCGCCGGTGCGAGTCGCACCCGACGTCGACGCCGCCGGCGCCACGACCCGGATCATGACGGCGATCGCGTCCTGCGTCGCTCGAGCGCGAGAGATCTACCCGCAGCACGCCGGGCCAGGCGAAGACGCTTGGTGGGAACGTCCACCCGAAACGGCACGAGTGCGCGTCGCGGAGGCGGCGGCTTTGCCGACCGCCGGAGCAGGAGCCGGAGCTCGCGACGGCGACCAGGGAAGAGCGAGCGGCACATGAGACGGGCGGAGGAAACATGACGCGCGTGGCCGTCATCGGTGCGGGCTCGTGGGGCACGGCGGTGGCCAAGCTCGTGACGACCAACGCCGACACCATCCTGTGGGCGCGCCGTCCGCAGCTCGCCGCCCGCATCGAGCAGGAGCACGAGAACGTCGACTATCTCTCCGGCGTCCGCCTCCCCGAATCGCTCGCGGTCACCTCTGACCTCGAGACTGCGTGCCGGGACGCCGACGTCCTGGTTCTCGGCGTTCCGTCGCACGGCATGCGCGCCGTGCTCGACGAGGCGGCGAGGTGTATCGGGACCTCGATGCCGCTGGTGAGCCTGTCGAAGGGAGTGGAGCAGGGCACGCTCCGGCGCATGACGGAGGTCATCGCCGACGTATTGCCCGAGCATGCGCCGGACCGCATCGGCGTGCTCACCGGTCCGAACCTGGCGCGGGAGATCGCCGAGGGCCAGCCGGCGGCCTCAGTCGTCGCGCTCGCCGATCACGACACCGCCATCGAGCTGCAGCAGCTGTTCATGACCGAGACGTTTCGCGTGTACACGAACCCGGACGTTGTCGGGTGCGAGATCGCGGGCGCGCTCAAGAACGTGATGGCGATCGCGGCAGGCATCGCCGACGGCCTCGGGTACGGCGACAACACGAAGGCGGCGCTCCTCACGCGCGGTTTGGCGGAGCTCACGCGTCTCGGGATAGCCCTCGGGGGCAGCCCGCTCACCTTCTCAGGGCTCGCCGGCATGGGCGACCTCGTCGCGACGTGCACCAGCACGAAGAGCCGAAACCGGACCGTGGGCGCTGAGCTCGGGAAGGGACGCAAGATCGACGACATCGTCGCCGAGATGAACATGGTCGCCGAGGGCGTGAAGTCGACTGCGGCTGTGCTCGAGCTCGCTCGCCGGCACGAGATCGAGATGCCGATCGCCGAGCAGGTCGGCGCGGTGCTCTACGACGGCAAGCGCGCCGACGAGCTCGTCCCGGCGCTGATGTTGCGGCAAGCCAAGCCCGAGCTGCACGGCATCACGTGACCGAGCCGGCGCCGACGCGAGTCGGCGCGCTGGGATCGCCGTACCAAGCCGTGGTCGACGCCCGAGGCTTCGTGGTACCCGACGGCGCCGGCTGGCAGCTCGACTGGTGGATCGGCGGCGACGACCGCTGGCACGTGCCCGGTCGTGAGTCCGCGACGCGCCAGCGACTCGTCGAGGGAGTCCCCGTGGTCGAGACAGCTGTGCGGGTGCCGGGAGGCGACGCGGTGCAACGGACCTACGGGATCGGCGGGGCGTCGGGCATGCTCGTGGTCGAAGTCGAGAACGCGTCGCCCGCGCCCTTCGTCGTCGCCTTCGTCGTGCAACCGGCCGCTGCCGACGGGCGCGTGCAGTCGCTCTCGGCGCACGGCGGCTGGGTGGTCGTCGACGGCCGGCCCGTCCTGCGCACGCCGCAGCGCGCACGCCGATGGTCGATCTCCCGCGAGGGCCGACCGTTCGACGCGGTCGTCGAGGGCCAGGCGCGCTCGGGTCAGTTCCCGACGACCAGGGACCGCGCGGGACGGTTGGGGGCGGCGTTCCTGCATCCCGTCGCACACCGGTCGAGATTGCGCGCGGTCGTTGCGCTCGGGCCCCATGCCTCGGGAACCGGGCCCGACTCCGATCCCGCGCTCGCGCCCACGCCCGACCAGGCCGTGCTCGGTTGGAAGGCGCAGCTCGACCGCGGCATGCGCGTGGCCGTGCCCGATTCGAAGCTCCAAGCCGCCGTCGACGCGACGCGCGCTGCGCTGTTGCTGTCGGCGACGGCTCGCGTCCGTCCGACCGCGGCGAAGCTGATCGCGCTCGAGGACTGGGGCTTCGATCGTGAGGCCACGCTCGTCTGGAAGGGGCTCGGCGTACGAGACCGGCACCGCGCCGCGCAGCGATCCGAGCTCACCGCGCCGTGGGAAGACGTGCTGGAGCGGCTCGGGTCGGCGTCGCCGACGTTCACGTGGCACGACGGTCCCGCGCCGCTGCTCCGGGCGGTGCGGGAGCTGCTCGTGCGCGAACACGACGACGGGGTCGTGCGGCTCCTCGCCCACCTGCCCACCGCGTGGCTTGGCCAGCCGCTCGAAGTGCACGGCGCGCCGACCCGAGCCGGCGCCGTCTCCTACGCGATCCGCTGGCACAGCAGCCGACCGGCGCTGCTGTGGGACTGCGCGGGCGCGCAACGGGTGATGGTGCCGGGCCTCGATCCGCGGTGGGCGACCGACGAGCCCCGTGGCGAGGCCCTGCTGGCAGCGTCTATGGATCGAGCCGTGCGGTAGCGATCTCCCAGGGTCGCAACGGGATCTCGCCTTCGAACGCAGCGAGCGGTCGACCGGCCAGGTCGACGAGCCAGCCGCGACCGGGTGAGCCGCCGAGCTCGATGCGGGCGCGAGCGGGCTCGGTCGAGGCGTTGAAGAAGCGCACGAGGAGCCCGCCCGGCTCGCGCACGACCGCCGACACCTGGGCGCCGTCGACGGCCAGCAGCTGGCCGGTCGCCGGGCGCGATGCCCCGGCCCAGCCGCCGCCGCGCACCCGCTCCAGCGGCACCAGGACCGCGTCGGCGACGTCGTAGAGGTCGGCGTCGCGCCAGTCGCCGTGATGGAGCAGGACTGCGTACTCGACCCGGTGAGTGCGTTGCAGCTGCGCGCCGTTCAGTGGGAGGAGCGGCCCGGCCGGGTTCGGACGCAACGCCGGCTCGGCACGCGAGAGATAGCCGGTCGCCCGCAGCAGCGTGAGCGCGAGCTCGCGGCCGTCCTCGACGAGCTCGTACTCGAGGAGCCCGTCGTGCACGAGCGCGAGGCCGACCTCGCCGGCGGAGGCGTCGACGAACCGTCGGGAGACGAACGTCGGGAGCGGGTGCTCCTGCGGGCCACCTTCGGCTGTGAGCCCGCGGTGGACGACGGCGAACGCGCACTCGGCGTCGGAGCCCGCCACCGCGACCGGGAGGGGGAAGTGGGCGCGCAGGCGATGGTCGCGGTGGCGGTTGTCGAACTCGCTGCGGACGCGGAGGAACCGCTCACCTGCGCGCAGCTCGAGGATCGTGCTCACGGTGACCGGGATCTGCTCCGCTTCGCGTGCGGAACAGGATCGCTCGTCGCCGACCGCGGCGACCGGCCAGGCATAGGTCGCGTCGATGCGGACAGAAGCGCGCACCGGCCCCGACTCGAGCACCGTCGTCGACACCGATTCGGGACGGTCCACGAGCAGGTCCTCGGTCGGCGGGGAGTAGTTGTAGGTGTCGCCGCCGTCGCCGCCGTCGACCAACCGACCGAGCCCGCCGGCAGCGAGGCCGTCGCTCGTCGTGATGGTGTAGGTCTCGCGGTCGAGGTCGACGCGTAGGTGCTCGTTGGCCAGCGACCGCGGGCTCGCGGTGACCGCGGTCGTCGGTCCGTCTCCGTCGACTGCGCGGTACGTTCGCCAGCCGAACCCCGCCACCGCGTCGGCCGTGAACACCACGTCGCGCGTCGCGGGCAGGAGCACCTGGAAGCGGAACGACGCCCCCTCCGCCCCCAGGGCCGCGAGCTCGTTGCGGAGCTCGGACAGGTCGGTCGCGGGCTCGCCCGCGTGCACGCCGAAGAACCGCAGCTCGATCGTCCCGTCGGAGGCACGGTCGCGCTCGTAGGAGCCGATGCGGGTGCCGGCCATCTCGGGCCCCCGCATCATCTCCAGCACCCACCGCACCTTCTGCCCGATGACCATTGCCGAGAACGCCTCTCCGCCCACCGTTCCGATCTGCTGGGTAGGCAGCGGCGTGCCGTCGGGCGACTCGAAGCGCACCGGCCCGTCACCCGGGACGTACGCCTGCACGAGCCCGCCCCGTGTCTTCCGGGTCGGGTTCACGACGACGGTCGACCCGGGAGGAGCGTCGACCTCGGTCGCAAGGTGTCGCAGCGACTCCCGCGTGAGCGCATCGCCGATCTGACGCGCCTCGGCGTAGCGCACGAGCACCTGATCGACGACATCGTCACTGCTGCACGCACACGACGAGTCGTGCGCGCTGTTGAGGACGAGGTTGCGCCACGCCATGGCGAGCAGCGCGTCGGGATACGAATCGGGCGGGAGCAGCAACGCGGACAGGGGCTCGGCGCGGCGCTCGATCGCGCGTTCGGCCCGGGCGCACGCCTGGTGCACGTCGACCCGATTCGATGCCACCCCCATGAGCACATTGGCGCGCGCACCCGAACGCAGCTCGCCCCGGATCGTCGCGAGACCTTCGCTCGGCTGTTCGGCGAGGTACTCCGGCAACGACGTGACGACGAAGTGGTAGTCGCCCTGGATGGTGTTCGCCTCGGCGACGACCCGGCCGAGCGACGGCTGGGGGAGCTGGTGGTCGGTGCCGTTCATGAGGAGGAGCGCGCCGGCGGGGAGCCGGGCCGGTCCCAGCTCGAGCTCGTAGCTCTCGGCCCGGGCGACGAGCTGCTTGGCGTCGTCGGGGAGGTCGCGACCGTTGGAGTACGACCCGTACAGGTACTCGGCTCGGACCTGCGAGCCGTCGGGCGACGCCCACGTGAACGCGGTCTGGGTGACGGCCGCGGGTACGCCCCGCCACACGACGGCGTGCGCGATCCCCGCCAGGCGGAGGAGCTGCGGCATCTGGGCGACGTGCCCGAACATGTCCGGCAGATACCCCACTGGCATCGGTCCGCCGAGCTCGGCCGCCCGGCGCATGCCGAGCTGCAGGTCGCGGACGATCGTCTCGCCCGAGACCATGTACTCGTCCATGAGGACCATCCACGGCCCCACCGACACCCGGCCGGTCGTGGTGAGCCGGCGCAGTGCCGCCGCCGCCTCGGGCCGGACCTCCAGGTAGTCGTCGAGCACTGCGGTCTGCCCGTCGAGCAGGAAGCGCGCATAGGAGAGGTCATGCTCGAGCATCGGCAGGAGCTGGTCGAAAAGCCGGACGAGCCGCACCCGGAACGCCTGGAACGGCTCGTACCACTCACGATCCCAGTGCGTGTGCGGAACGATGGCGACCGTCGTCGGAGCGTTCGTCGGAGACGCCGTGGGAGCGGTCGTCGGGGCCACGACCGGCCAGGTTACGGGCGCGCCGGGCCGGTGGCGGCGCCTGTCAGATTCACGTCAGTCCTGTGTTGCGGTTCGTTCACGCAACCGCACAGGCCGGGAAACGCGCCCACTTTACGTTCCCCTTACCTCGCGTAGAGGGGCTGGAACCGCGCGAGGGGGAGGGCAACGGCGCTCTCCACGGCGGTGTGTTCGGGGGCGGAGTGCCGCCGGGCTCTCAAGCAGGAGGACAATGTGAAACGAAAGTGGTGGACCAGGAGCGCGCTCGTCGCGACCCTGGTCGTACTGGTGCTCGGGCTCACCGCGGTACCCGCGTTCGCGGGCGAGGCGCCGGAGCCGGTGTTCGACGGCAGCGCGATTCCGGCCGTCACCGACATCGGCGTGAGCCTGAACCTGCTGTGGGTGGTCATCGGCGCCTGCATGGTGATTTTCATGCAGGCCGGGTTCGCGATGGTCGAGACGGGGTTCTGCCGGGCCAAGCATGCGGCGCACGTGTTCAGCACGAACTTCGCCGTGTTCGGACTCGGGTTCGTGGCGTTCTTCCTCGTGGGGTTCCCGTTCATGTTCGGCGGGTTCAGCTACCCAGGGTACTTCGGTCTCGACAGCGCCGTCGGTGACAATCTCATTGGCTCAGGTGAATGGGTGTTCCTGTGGAAGGGCGGTTGGGCGCTGACGGATCTCGGTGGTGTGACTGCCTCCGCTCCCGCCGCAGCCTTCTTCCTCTACATGGTCGCGTTCATGGACACCACCGCCACCATCCCCACGGGCTCGATGGCCGAACGCTGGAAGTGGAAGGCGTTCATCGGCTGGGCGTTGTTCTGTGGCGCCATCTACTACCCGCTGTTCGGCGCCTGGACCTGGGGCGGTGGCTGGTTGAACCAGCTCGGCAACAGCTCGGAGCTCGGTTTCGGCTACGTCGACTTCGCCGGCTCGGGTGTCGTGCACGCGATGGGTGGCATCGCCGCGCTCGCAGGGGCGGTCGTGCTCGGCCCCCGTCTGGGCAAGTACGGCCCTGACGGGAAGC
>JAPSGP010000562.1 GCA_031177445.1 Acidimicrobiia bacterium | reverse complement strand
CGACGTCTTGCCGACGCCGGGCGGGCCCACCAGCGCGACGATCGCGCCCGCGCCGCGCCCCGATCCCTCCGCCAAGTCGCGCTCGGCGCGCAGCTTGCGGACGGCCAGGTACTCGACGATGCGGTCCTTGACGTCGGTCAACCCGGTGTGGTCCTCGTCGAGGATGCGCCGGGCTTCCGTGATGTCCAGCCGGTCCTCGGACCGGTTGCCCCAGGGAACCTCGAGCAGCGTGTCGAGCCAGGTGCGGATCCATCCGTGCTCGGGGCTCTGCTCGCTCGTGCGCTCGAGCCGGTCGACCTCGCGCTCGGCGGCTTCGCGCACCCTCTCGGGCATCGCGCCATCGGCGATACGGCGGCGGTACTCCTCGGTCGAGTCGCCGTCGCCGTCCTCGCCGAGCTCCTTGCGGATGGCGGCGAGCTGCTGTCGCAGGAGGAACTCGCGCTGGGTCTTCTCGAGCCCGTCGGTCACCTCGGCGCGGATGCGCTCGGTAACCTCGTGCTCGGCCAGCGCCTCACGGGCCCACGCCAGCGCCTTCTCGACTCTCGCCTCGACGTCGACCGTCTCGAGCAGCTCGACCTTGCGCTCGGCAACCATCTCGCTCCACGCCCCGAATCCGTCGGCCATCGCTCCGGGCCCGGTCGCGGTGCGCAGCAGCTCCGGGAGCCGGCGCGAGCTGCGCCGCTCGGCCAGGACGGTCAGCACCGAACGCAGCTCGCGACCGAGCTCGGTCGCGCGCGCCGACGGCGCGTCCTCGGGGACCGGCTCGGCCTCGACCCACAGCCCGGTGCCGGAACCGGCCACGCCCGCACCCAGGGTCGCTCGGTGCGACCCGCGGAGCACCACCGCACGCATGCCGTTGGGCAGCTCGCCGGTGTCCTCGACCCGGGCCACCGTCCCGACGCGTGCGTAGCGTCCATCGAGACGGGGCACGAGCAGCAGCTCGCGGTCGGCGTCGAGCGCCGCCGCGACCGCTGCCTGCGCCTCGTCGGTCTCGAGGACCAGCGTGAGGACGGTCTGGGGGAGGATGACCCCTTGGGGCAGGGGCAGGAGCGGCAACGCCTGGGCAGTGAGCTCGGCCATGGTTCCTCGCTTGGGGGGCCTGTGATTACAGGATTACGCGAGGTCTGAAACCGAGCCCGGGCAATGCCTATTCCCCGGTCGGCATCGCCACCGGGTCAGCTGGGCAGCTGCTCCTCGATGGCGCCGACCAGGCCCGGGTCCTCGGGTGTGGTCATCGGCCGGAAGCGCTTGACCACCTCGCCCGTCGGCGAGATCAGAAACTTCTCGAAGTTCCACTGGATGTCGCCGGCCTGGCCCTCGTCGTCGGGGTGGGCGGTGAGCTGATCGTAGAGCTCGTGCCGTCCTTCGCCGTTCACCTCGATCTTGGCGAACATCGGAAACGTGACGCCGTAGCTGGTCTCACAGAACTGCTTGATCTCGTCGGGGCTCCCGGGTTCCTGCGCGCCGAACTGGTTGCACGGGAAGCCCAGCACTGCGAAGCCCCGGTCGCCGTAGTCCTCGTGGAGCTGCTGCAGCCCCTCGTACTGCGGTGTCAGCCCGCACTGCGAGGCCACGTTCACGATCAGCAGCGCCTTGCCCTCGTAGTCGGACAGATCTGCCGGGCTCCCGTCGAGCGCCTGCACCTCGGCGTTGTAGATGGCCATGGACACTCCCCACAGTCGGCGGCGCGAAGACGACGCGAATCTAGTGCTCGGGTCCCACCATCTTGTGCGGGCGGACCAAGCGGTCGAACTCCTCGGCCGTGAGATGGCCGAGCTCGACCGCGGCTTCCTTCAGCGTCTTCTTGTGCTTGTGCGCGTGCTTGGCGATCTCGGCGGCCTTGTCGTAGCCGATGTGTGGGTTCAGCGCGGTGACGAGCATGAGCGAGTTCCCGAGGTGCTCCTCGATCCGCTCGTGGTT
>JAPSGP010000273.1 GCA_031177445.1 Acidimicrobiia bacterium | reverse complement strand
GGACAGCGAGAGGCAGCCCCGGATCTCGCCCGCGGCGAGCGCCGGGAGCCAGCGCTTCCGCTGCTCCTCGGTGCCGTCGGCCTTGAGCAGGTTGGCCGCCATCACGTGGGTGTTGAGCACGCCCGAAAGCGACATCCACCCTGCGGAAAGCTCCTCGATCACGCCGCAGTAGGTCGGGAGGTCGAGCCCCAATCCCCCGTACTCCTCGGCGATCGTCACCCCGAACAGCCCCAGCGCCCGCATGCCGTCGACGATGTCGGAGGGGTACTCGTCGGCGTGCTCGAGCTCGGACGCGACCGGGAGCACCTCTCGCTCGACGAACCGTCGGACCGTGCCGACGAGCTCCGCCCGAGTCTCGGCATCAGTGGGCATGCAGCGGAGCCTAAGCCCGCACGATCCCGCCGTGCGCGGGCCAATCATCGTCGAGCTCAGGGGCCGGCTCGGAAACCAGTTGTTCCAGTTCGCGTTCGGTCACGCGTTGGCGCGCCGGTCGGGTGCTGAGTTGCGCTTCTCGACCCATCGCCTGCAACCGGGAGAGCTCATGCTCCCCGAGGTGGTCGGCACGGCGTTTCGCGAAGCGACCGATCGCGAGCTGCTCCGCATGGGCGTCCGTGATCCGAGGCTCCCACGACAGGCTCGGCGGTACCTCACGAGCGCGAGCGCGCACGCGGGAGCGCATGTGCGGGGGCGACGGTTGGTGGTCGCCGAGCGGTCCCCGAGCCGGTTCGATCCCGACCTCCTGACCGCCGAGCCGCCGTGCCTGGTCCGGGGCTTCTTCCCGAACGAGCGCTACTTCGTCGACTCCGCCGCTGAGATCGACCGCGCGATCTGCCTGCCACCACCGAGCTCGGTGCTCCCGGGCGACCTCCCCCGCCCGCTGGTCGGCGTCTCGTTTCGCCGCGGCGATTACGTCGGGCAGCCGTGGGCACTGCCGATCCGCTACCAGGAGGCCGCACTCGAACGACTTCGGGAACGGGTCCGTCCCGGAACCTTGCTCGTGTTCTCCGACGACGCCGAGTTCGCCGAGCTCGTGCTGCCCCGCCTCGAGCGGTTCGGCCCCGCGGTCAATTCGGAGCGCTACGTCAACGATCCCCTCGCGAGCCTGTCGGCGCACAGCGCGTGCGACCACTTCGTGATCGCGAACTCCACGTTCTCATGGTGGGGGGCGTGGCTGGCCGAGCGGCGTGGCGCGACCGGTGCCCGGATCGTGCTCGCGCCCGCGGGATGGCTCCATGGAGACGAGAAGCCGGCGATCGTCCCCGACCGCTGGGAGCTCGTGGACTGGCCGGACCGGGTGTAGGGGGAATCCGGGGGCATCCCCGGTACGTTGGGCATGGCGATGATGTGGCAGACGATGATGGGGTTTCGGCGCGATCCCGAAGCCCTCCAGGGGAAGCGGATCGAGCGCGCCCTGGTGCGGCGCGTGCTCTCGCTCTCCCGCCCCTACCGCGGCCTGCTCATCGGCTTCCTCCTCACCGTCGTCGCCGCCTCGATCGTGGCGGTGATCCCGCCGCTGCTGTTCCGCTCCCTGATCGACACCGCGGTGCCCGACGAGGACCGGTCGATGGTGGCGTGGCTAGCGCTCGGCACCGTCGGCCTGGCGATCGCGAACGCGCTCTTGAACCTGGCCCAGCGGTGGTATTCCGCCCGCATCGGGGAGGGGCTCATCTTCGACATGCGGGTCGCGCTGTTCGACCACGTACAGCGCATGCCCGTGTCGTTCTTCACCCGTACGCAAACGGGCGCGCTCATGTCGCGGCTCAACAACGACGTCATCGGCGCGCAGCAGGCGGTCACGAACACGCTGGGCACGGTCGTCTCCAACATCATCGCCGTCGCCGTGACGCTCACGGTCATGCTCGGCCTCGAGTGGCGCCTGACGCTGCTGACGCTGATCGTCCTGCCCGCGTTCATCTATCCGGCCCGGCTCATCGGCCGCCGGCTGCAGCGGATCACCCGCGAGGGAATGCACCTCAACGCGTCGATGAACAACACGATCGCCGAGCGCTTCAACGTTGCGGGCGCACTCGTCGTGAAGCTGTTCGGCAAGCACGAGCGCGAACGCGACACGTTCTCGGATCGCGCCAGCCGTGTGCGCGACATCGGCGTTTCGTCGGCGATGTACACGCGAGTGCTGTTCGTCTCGCTCGGGTTCGTGGCGTCTGTGGGCACCGCCATCGTGTACTTCGTCGGCGGGAACCTGGTGATCTCGGGCACGCTTTCGATCGGGACGGTCACTGCCTTCGTGATCTACGTCGGCCAGATCTACCAACCACTCACTCAGCTCACGAACGCGCGCGTCGACGTCATCACGGCGCTGGTCGCATTCGAGCGCGTCTTCGAGGTGCTCGACTTCGAGCCCATCGTCGCCGACCGGCCGGGCGCCTACGACCTCGTCTCCCCGAAGGGCCGCGTCGAGCTCGAGCACGTCTGGTTCCGCCACCCGTCGCCGGCGGTGACCTCGCTTGCCTCGCTCGAGGAGGGCGTCGTCGTCCCCGACACCGAGGAAGGCGGGTGGATCCTGCGCGACGTTTCGCTGGTCGTGGAGCCGGGCGAGCTGGTGGCGCTCGTCGGGCCGTCGGGGGCCGGAAAGACGACGACGGCCATGCTGGTCCCGCGCATCGCCGACGTGAGCGACGGCCGGGTGCTCGTCGATGGGCACGACGTTCGCGACCTCACCCTGGAGTCGCTGCGCGACAACGTCGGGTTCGTGATGCAGGACCCGCACCTGTTCCACGACACGATCCGTCAGAACCTGCGCTACGCCCGGCCGGATGCCACCGACGACGAGCTGGTGGCAGCGTGCCGCGCGGCGCGCATCAACGACCTGATCGTGAGCCTGCCCGAGGGCTACGACACAATCGTCGGCGAACGCGGCTACCGCATGTCGGGCGGCGAGAAGCAGCGGCTCGCAATCGCGCGCATGCTCCTCAAGGACCCCGCGATCGTGATCCTCGACGAGGCGACGTCCCACCTCGACTCCGAATCCGAGCTCGCCATCCAGCGGGCGCTGGCCGACGCACTCCGCGGCCGTACCGCGCTCGTGATCGCGCACCGCCTCTCGACGATCGTCAACGCCGACCGGATCGTGGTGCTCGACGGCGGCCGCGTCGTCGAGCAGGGCCCCCACGAACAGCTGCTCCGTGCCGCCGGCCTCTACGCCGACCTGTACCGCACCCAGCTCGATCGCGCCGCCGAACCCGCCTGAATACCTACCCCGGTCGCCCTTGCCGGCTCGGGCTCCTGCGGCTGCGGTCGGCAAAGCCGCCGCGGCCGCGCCATACCGGGCCCGACGCTACGCTCGTCCGCCGGGCCTCACGGCGCTTCCCCCCGATCGCCTGCTTCTCCCATGACGCACCCCGACGATCTCTACGCCGAGGCCCTGCGGACACGCCGCCGCTGGCGCTGGATCCTCGTCGCGCTCGCGCTCGTGCTCGTGGTGTCCGGCACCGCCTTCGCCCTCACCGGTCCCCTCCAGGCCAGCGACGACGACCCCCCGGCGGCGAGCGCGGCGAGCGTGCCCGGCGCGACCACGGCGACGACGGTCGCGTCCGGCGCGCCTGCAGCTCGCGAAGGATGCCGGAGTCCGCTCACACCCGACGACCCGTTGCGGCTGTGGATCGGTGGTGACTCGCTCGCCGGATCGCTGGGCCCGTCGCTGGGCGAGCTCACTGGGAAGACGGGTGTCGTGCAACCGACGTTCCATTCACGCGTGTCCAGCGGGCTCGCGTCGGCCAGCTTCTTCGACTGGCCGGCGCGGGCGCCAGAGGACTTCGCCAAATACGCCCCGGAGGTGACGGTCTTCATCATCGGCGCCAACGACGCCAAGGCACTGGCCGAGAACGGCGCCGTCGACGAGCGCTGGCACGAGGACTACTCGACCCTGGTGGAGGAGATGCTGCAGCTGTTGATCGGCGACGGCCGCACGGTCTACTGGGTCGGGGCGCCGATCATGAAGGAGCGCGACTACTCGGCGCGGGTGCAGGACGTGAACGCGGTCTACCAAGAGGTCGTGGCCCGGCACCCCGAAGCGCACTACGTGGATGCCTACGCGCTGTTCGCCGACGAGCAGGGCCGGTACGCGGCGTCCCTCCCCAACGAGAACGACCGGAACGTCACCGTGCGCGAGGGCGACGGCTTGCACCTCACGCCCGCGGGCGGTGACCTGCTGGCAGCAGAGGTGTTCGACCAGCTCGACCCCGAATGCCAGATCACCGACCAGGCCGTCGAGGGCGAAACCAAGCGCACGGTGGAGGTCCGCGGCGGCTCGCAGACCCCGCGGCGGACGGGCTCGACGCCGACGACTGCGCCGCGCGCCCCAACGCCCACCACGGTGATCGAGACCACGCCACCGACGACAGTCCCGGTGACGACAGTGCCACCAACGACGTTGCCACCGACGACGACTCGGATTCCCACACCGCCGTCGCCCCCATGCGTCAATCCTGGCTGCCGCGCCGGTCAGCCCGGAGGTGCGCCCACGTCGCCTCGGTAGTCTCTGCCCGCTATGCCGGACGAGCTCGCCAACGCGGCGGCCGCGGTCACGGCCGCCGACCAGATCGTGACCGCTGCGACCCGACATCTCGCGGAGGTGTCGAACGATGGCGGCCGGATATCCGTGTCGAAGCTCGATCAGCATCAGATGCTGGCGTACGACCTCGCGCATGCCGCGAGCGCGCTCGAGGGCTGCAGGACGATGCTCGACTACGGCGGGCACGGCGATCTGGAGTCGCGGCTCGCGTGCGCGTTCATCGCTGACGCGATCGCCGATCTCGGTGCCCGGCTCATTGCCCGCGACGACACCTGGGGTGTCGCTCC
>JAPSGP010000272.1 GCA_031177445.1 Acidimicrobiia bacterium | reverse complement strand
TCGCCAGAACTCAGCGATCCTGGCGACCGCGACCGTCTACCCAGGTGCAGTCGGCAGGCGAAGGAGATGACGACCATGACCGATGACGAACTGCAGCCCCTCGTTGCGGCCGACTACGTGGCCCTCGCTGACCTGCTCGACGCGCTGCCTCGAGCGCGATGGCACGCGCCTTCGCTCTGCGAAGGATGGCGCGTGCGCGAGGTCGTGGCCCACCTGACCATGCCATCCCGCTACGACGAGGACGCGTTCATGGCCGAGCTGCGCGAGTTCGACTTCGACTTCACCCTGCTCTCCAACCGCATTGCCAGCCGGGATGCGCAGCTGCCGACGGAGAAGCTGGTGGGAAACCTGCGCGACGAGGTGCTGCACCACTGGGCGCCTCCGGGCGGCGGGTACCACGGCGCGCTCACCCACGTCGTGATCCATGGGCTCGACATCACCGTGCCGCTCGGTGAGCCACGATGCTCACCCGACGCGACCATAGGGATCGTCCTCGACGGCCTCACCGAGGGCGGCGGACACGCCCATTTCGGTACCGACATCAGCGGACGCAGCCTGCAGGCGACCGACATCGACTGGTCGTACGGGTCGGGCGCACCGCTGCGCGGCACCGCCGACGACCTCGCCCTCCACCTCTGTGGCCGGAACGTTCCCCCCGGCCGGCTCGAGGACGACGTCAGTACTGGATATCAAGGGCGTAGCGCAGCGCCTGATCCAGGGTGATCCGAGCTTCGAGACCGAGGTGACCAACGGGTGCATCGTTGAAGACCTCGAGCGGCACCGTGATCACTCCGTCGCAGCTGATCACGCTCGGCTCGGGTAGGCCCTCGTCAGCTCCGACTTCCACCTCCGAGCGGATGCCACGGATCGTGCGAGTGATGGGTGCACACGTGATGGCGGTGAGCACCTCGATCGCGGCGTCGCGCGCGAGCACGCAGAGGTCAGCCGGGTGCGAGCAGCTCCGAACGTAGGGCCTGGCGGGTCCAGCTCGTCCAGCGGCGGGGCGACCACCCGCAGATCATCACGAGGCTTTCATAGGCGCGGACCGACACCAGCGTGAACAGGACGTCGGCCGCCGATCGCGTGGTCACGCCGTCCGCGAGCAGCTCGTCGCGTTCGAGCCACCCGGCCATGCGCAGACAGTCCGCATAGCGGCCCTCGCGGGGCGGTTGCCAGGTCGCGGCGGCGACGGGCTCGACACGCGCGGCCGCCTCGAGCGCGTTGAAGATGCCGATGAACCGCGGGATCGCAGTGGTGCTGGCGGCGACGAAGGTGTCGAGCGCGGAGCGCGCGTCGGCGCAGTTCCATACCTTGCGCATCGCCGGCTCGACGTCCTGCTCGTTCACCCGATGGTGGAGTGCCTCGAGCAGCGCCGCCTTCGAGTCGAAGTGGAGCGTTCGGGCATCAGGCACCTTCTCGAGCGGCGTCGCGCGCGGAACCCAACACCGTTTCGATTGCGTACCGACCGGGATCGCCGTCGACCGCGCCGGCGCCGATGAGAACGCACTGGTCGAGGAGTCGACACTGGCGTTCCGCACGTGTCGCACGAAGGAGACACCGTTGAGCAAGGTCATTCTCGACATCACGATGTCGCTCGACGGGTTCGTCACCGCCCCGAACGACGACATCGACCGCCGCCTCGGGCTCGGTGAGGCCGGCGAGGTGCTGCACTACTGGGTGTTCGGTGGCCCGTGGACGTACGACGGGCCACGCGGGCAGGCCACCGGCGTCGACAAGCAGGTCCTCGAGGAGGCGACCACGGAAGTCGGCGCCGGTGTCGTCGGGCGCCGCATGTACGACATCACCGGCGGGTGGGGCGGTACGTCGCCCTTCGGGCCGTGCGTCGTGGTCACTCATCGGGTCGAGGACCAACCCGACCCGGCAAGCGGCTTCGTGTTCATCGACGGGGTCGAAGCCGCTATCGGTCGGGCGCGAGAGCTCGCCGGCGGCAAGGACGTCGACATCGGGGGCGGTGCCAGCATCGCCCAGCAGGCGCTGCGCGCCGGCCTGGTCGACGAGCTGCACCTCCACCTCGCGCCCGTCATCCTCGGCGGCGGCCGGACGCTGTTCGGTCACCTCGGTGTTCGGCTACAGCTCGAGCCGACCCGTGTCCTCGAGTCGCGCTACGCGACCCACCTGAGCTATCGCATCGTGAAGTGAGTTGAAGCTCGCTGACTCAGCCGGACGGGTACTGGTCGTGGCGACGGAACCACGACATGTCGCCCTCGTTGCGCCCGAGCGGGGCCCGATCGAGGAACTGCCACATGCCCCAGAGGGCGTCGGTGCCGCGCTCATAGGTGGAGTACGTGTGGTACACGATGCCGCTGTCGAACACGAACGCGCTGAACCCCACCGACTCGGCCGCGTCCACGGGGTCGTCGGTCGTGCCGCCGTGCGGGAGCGTCACTTCGATGTCGAGGGGGCGGAGGTTGTGCTCCGCGCCGTGTGCGAGCTGTGACTCGGTGTACGACACGCCGAAGTCGAAGTTGAAGTCGCTGCGGAACGACGACACCCACGGGAAGCTCCAGCCCATCCGTCGCTTGTACGCGGTCAGCTTCGCGATCGGGGCGCGCGACACCGCGGTCATCGCGACGTCGTGGTTCTCGAGATGCAGCCGGAACCCGTTGTAGCCGTCGGCAACGGACGAGCAACTCGGGCAGCCCTCGTCCCAGCTCGGCGCGTACATGAAGTGATGCACGAGCAGCTGTGAGCGCCCGCGGAACAGGTCGGGCAACGAAACCTCGCCGTCCACGCCGTCGAAGCGGTAGTCCTTCTCTATGCGCACCCACGGCAGCTGCTGGCGCTGCCGCGCGAGCTCGTCGCCGCGGCGGGTGTGCTCTTTCTCGGCGTCGAGTAGCGCGCGCCGGGCCTCGACCCACTCCTCGCGCGTCCCGATGTTGTGGTCGGTCATCGTCGGCATCACATCCTCCAGGGAGATCGATCGCACTCCCTGCCTCGGGGTCCTCTACCCAAACTCAGACATGAGCTACCGAGAACTCATCGGTCCGTATCGGAATTTGGTCGACCGGGCCAGGTGACCGGGAGCCCGAACGAACGGTGGATGTCGGGATCGAGAATGCCCGTGAGCTCGAGGATCTCGCGGCCTCGCAAGGTCACGACGTTGAGCGCGCCCAGGCGGAACTGGTCCCCCGAGGAAGGGCGCCTCAATCGTCGAGGATCGTGAGGTCGAGCTCGTCCAGGCGGTCGGGCGCGGCGAGCATGGCGATGTGGACGATCTTGCCACGACGGATGGTGAAGTCCCACGCGACCTTGGGTCGTCCACCTACAGCCCACACCACACCGACCGCCCCGTCGATCAGCGCGGCCTGTGCGGCAAGGGCGCGACCGGAGAACGTGCCGGCGACGGCGGTGGCGCCCAGGACCACTTCCGGCGATCCCATCCCCACGGCTGCGGCGTCGGCTCGGAGCACGACATCCGGGTCGAGCAACGCGAGCAGCGCGTCGAAGTCGCCGTTGCGTGACGCGAGAAGGAACGCGTCGACGACTTCGCGCTGGCGCGCGGGGTCGACATCGGGGACCGGGCCCGATCCGCGCACCTTCTGGCGTGCTCGGCTCGCCAGTTGCTTGGCCGCGTTGGAGGAGCGCCCGATGATGACGCCGATCTCGTCGAAGGACACGGCGAACATGTCGTGCAGCACGAACGCGAGCCGCTCGGCCGGGCTGAGCGTGTCGAGGACTACGAGCAGCGCGGAACCGACGGTGTCGGCCAGGAGTGCTTCCTCTTCGGGGTCGCTCCCGGGCGCCGCGCTCTCGATCTCGTCGGGCAGGCTCGCACCCGCGGGTTCCTCGCGCCGGGAGCCACGCGAGCGCAACATGTCGAGCGACACTCGCGACACGACCGTCGTCAACCATCCACCCACGTTGTCGACGTCACTCGTGTCGGAGCGGCTGAACCTGAGCCACGCTTCTTGGACGGCATCATCGGCTTCGCCGCGTGACCCGAGCATTCGGTACGCCACCGCTTGAAGATGGGCGCGGTGAGTCTCGAATCTGTCTGCGAGCCAGTCCTGTTCGGCCACCGTTACGTTCCTCCCTCGCCGTCCGTCATACCACTGACGATCCCGACCGGATCGACGCAACAGGTAGGAGCTTGAGGAGCACTCGATGACGTCAGGACTGAGAACGATCACCTACCCCGTCAGGGACCTCGCCGCCGCCAAGCAGCTCTACGGCACGCTCTTCGGTGTCACGCCGTACATGGACGAGGCCTACTACGTCGGCTTCAACGTCGGCGGCCACGATGTGGGTCTCGACCCCAACGGCCACAGTCAGGGTATGACCGGTCCGGTCAGCTACTGGCATGTCGACAACATCAACCAGAGCCTCGCCGCGATTCTCGAAGCCGGTGCAGTGACCGAACAGCTAGTCCGCGACGTCGGCGGCGGCGCGCTGATCGCACGGGTGAAAGACGCAGACGGCAACGTCACCGGCATCTTCCAAGCCGCCCCGGCCTAGGCAGTCACCCAGATCAGGACCTCGGTCCCGGCCGGCCCGCCCTCGAGCGCAGGAGAGCCGGCGCGCACCAGGCGAACGGCGTCGCCCTCCTGCAGTGCGCCGGCGCCGTGCAGATCGGCGGTGCCGGCGGCGACGAAGACGTGGACATGCTCGCCGTCCGGCACCGGTACCGAGGCATCTGGCTCGAGCCGTGCGCCCCACAGCACTGCGTCGACCTGGTGGATCGACACTGCGCCCTCGTGTCCCTGGCCGGACGCGATCGGGACCAGGCCCCCGGCGTCGAGCGCGCGACCAACGTCCCGCTGCTCGTAGCCGGGCGCGATGCCCTCGGTGTCGGGCGGGACCCACAT
>JAPSGP010000060.1 GCA_031177445.1 Acidimicrobiia bacterium | reverse complement strand
TGCTGAGCACGCTGGCAGGGACCTGCGCGTTGCGCCGCCAAGGCTGGTCGCGATAGCGGCGCTGTTGGCGCAGAACAGCTTCGAGCACCCGAGCGTGCGTGACTTCGGAGCTCTCACCGGGACGATCATCGGGCTCGGGTGCTTGGACCTCGAGTCGGAGATCGAATCGATCGAGCAACGGCGCCGAGAGCCTCTGCTTGTACCTCGCACGTTGGAGCTCGTTGCAGGCGCAACTCGGCCCGCCTCGACCACAGGGGCACGGGTTCGAGCACGCGATGAGCAGGAAGTCTGCGGGAAACGTGAGTGAGGCGGCTTGACGCGCGATGCGAACGACACGCTCCTCGAGCGGCTGACGAAGTGCTTCGAGGGACCGAGGTGAGAACTCTGCGAGTTCGTCGAGGAAGAGCGCCCCCCGATGCGCAAGGCTGATCTCACCTGGGCGCGGCGAAGAACCACCTCCCACGAGCGCAGCAGTCGAAGCAGTGTGATGGGGCGCGCGGAATGGCCTCCTCCGAGCCAGCCCCTGCTTCGGCGCGTACCCGGCAACGGAGTGAATGCGCGTGACCTCGAGTGCTTCGTCATGGTCGAGTTCTGGGAGGATCGTTCCGAGGCGCCGAGCCAGCATTGTCTTGCCAACGCCGGGAGGACCGGTGAAGAGCAGATGATGTGTACCCGCGGCCGCAACCTCGAGTGCCTTGCGCGGCGCGTTCAACCCACGGACGTCTGCGAGATCCAGCGGTTCGTCGTCGAGCGCGATCCCTTCGTCAACGGTCTCGACGACGCGTTGAACCGCCGGCCACTCCGCCTCGCCCTTCAGGCACGCGTGGAGCTCGGCGAGAAGGCGCGCCGGCCGCACGTGCACGCCGTCGACCAACGTGGCCTCGGCGGCGTTGCGTGCCGGCACGATCACGGTGCCGATGCCGGCGGCGCGCAGCGCGTCGACGAGCACGAGGACGCCCGGTATCGGCCGGACCGAGCCGTCGAGGCCGAGCTCACCGAGCACGCCGACATCCTCGAGGCTGCCCGCTGGAAGCTGGTCCTCGGCGGCGAGCGTGCCGAGCGCGACCGCGAGCTCGAAGCCGGCGCCCGACTTGCGGATCCCGCCAGGCGCCAGGTTCACCGTGATCCGTGTGCGTGGCCAGTCGAGCTCCGACGACAGCACCGCCGCCCGAACGCGCTCGCGCGACTCGCGCACCGCGGCATCGGGCAGGCCCACGATCTGGTACGCGGGGAGCCCGCTCGACACATGAACTTCGACGGTGACGACCTGGCCGTCGACGCCGACCAGCGCCGCGCTGCATACGGACGCGACCACGACCACACCTCCCGAGCAACGGATCGATCGGAGGGCCGGGCCGCGGCGTCCTCGACGGCTCGATCACCGTAGCGCAGGGGTGTGACAACTACATTGGGCGGCCGCGGGCGGCGGGAAGTGGACGCGTGCCAACTGCAGGCGGCGAAGGCAGCACAGAGCTCGTCCCGGCCGAGTGGCTCGTCGACGACTTCGTGGCCTCGCTCTCGGGCTCGAGCCCCAACACGCGCGTGGCGTACGAACGCGACGTCCGGCAGTTCGTGGCCTGGGCGGGCCGCGGCGCATGTGCGGCGCCGGCACGGCTCGACCACCGCGCGCTCCGTCGCTACCTCGCGTATCTCAACACGCGCGGCTTCGCGCGACGGTCCATCGCGCGGAAGGCCGCAGCGCTGCGTTCGTACCTGCGCTTCCTGCGCCGCCGTGGCGTGATCGAGGTCGACCCCGGACGATCGCTGCGGGCACCGAAGGGCGACGCTCGCCTCCCCCGCGTCCCGCGTCGAGGCGAGGCGGTGGCGATGCTGGATTCGGTCGCAGTCCTCGACGCGGCCGCATCGGACGGTGGGGCCGTCGACGAGCCCACCGCGCTCGTGCGTCGCGATCTTGCGGTCCTCGAACTGCTCTACGGTGCCGGCCTCCGTGTGAGTGAGTGCTGCGCGCTGACGTCCGAGGGAGTCGATCTCGCGCGCCGGCTCGTCACCGTCACCGGCAAGGGTGGGAAGTCGCGCCGCGTTCCGCTCGGCGAGCCCGCACGTGCCGCGCTCGGGCACTACCTGGAGGGCGCCCGTGCGATGCTCGCCCGACCGGCGACGCCTGCCGACGCCTTGTTCCTCAACTCGCGCGGCAAGCGACTCACGCCGAGAGACGCGCGCCGGATCGTCGCCCGATACCCGATGGCAGACGGCCAGCGACTGCACCCGCACGCACTGCGCCACGCCTACGCCACGCATCTCCTCGAGGGCGGCGCCGACCTCCGAGCGGTCCAGGAGCTGCTCGGCCACTCCGACCTCGCGACGACGCAGATCTACACGCACGTGACCCGTGATCGGTTGCGCGCGGTCTACGACGCATCGCATCCGAGGGCCTGAGCGCTCGCAGACGAACCCTTGTTCATCGTCGTACCCACCCGGTAGAGTCCGGACGTCACCTCGAGCACCCGCTCGGTGACCGGTTTCCCGCCGCTTCCTCGGAACGCACTTCCCCCGTACGAGTCGCGCCCGCGGCACGGGCGCGCGAGCGACGGGGAGAGCCATGCGGTGTTCGGGGTTCTTGCGGCTCCCGGCCGTGATCACGACGATCGCTGCCGCCGGCGCAACGGCGGCGGTGCTCGCCGCGCCGGAGGCGCACGCCTGCGAGGGCGCATGGGTCAAGCCGGTCGACGGCGCAGTCGTAGACCCCTTTCGTGCGCCCCCGCACGCATACGGGCCGGGCAATCGAGGCATCGATCTGGCCGCCGGCGCCGGCACCCCGGTGCGCGCCGCCGGCGACGGTGTGGTCGCGTTCGCCGGGCAAGTCGGCGGCGCGCTGCACGTCGTCGTCGAGCACGCCGGCGGCCTGCGTACGACCTACGCCTTCCTCGAGTCGACCGGTGTCCGGGCGAAGCAGCGCGTCACACGCGGACAGGTCATCGGCGCGACCGGGGGCACCGGAGCGGGTCAGCCGGCGAATTCGATGCATTTCGGGTTGCGCCTCGGTGACCGGTATGTCGACCCTTCCGTGCTGTTCGCCCCGTGCGACCTGACCGAGATCGTGCACCTCGCGCCGGTCGATCAACCGGCGAGAGAACCGTGGGACCGGCTCCATGCGGCCGGGGTCGGGACCATCCAGGTCGAACGGGGCGGAGGCGGACTGGTCGGTGACATCGCCGGTGCCCTCGGGTCGGTCGCCTCGGTGGCCGGAGACGCCGCCGGTGCGGCGTGGGACACGGTGAGCGGCGCCGGCGGCACCGTGGCCGGCGCGGCGGCGCGCTACGGAACCACCCTGTTCCGCGAGCTCGCTCGTCGGGCGAGCGACGCCCTCGCGCGCTCGCCGGTCGCCGGGCTGTTGTCGGTCCTGGGCGAGTTCGCGTCCCGCTTCTCCGACTGGTGGGAACAGCGCGGGAAGTGCTCCGACGACAGCCCGGCAGCCGACGGCACCGGTGGCTCGACCCATCTCCTCCTGGCCGTGGGCGGCATCAACAGCAGCGGCGGGCCCGACCACCCCACCCTCAACCTCGACGCCGAGGCGCTCGGCTACCACGACGACGAGGTCACGTACTTCTCCTACGCGCCCGACGGCGGCCGCTACCAGCCCGAGGACACCTGGGGTGATCTGCTCCGGGCCGCGAACCTGCTCGACGCCCAACTTCGCCGGTCGCAGCGCGACCACCCGGGCCGCGAGGTTGACCTGATCGCGCACTCCCAGGGCGGGGTCGTCGTCGACGTGTTCCTCCAAGAGGTCTACCAACCGGGCGATCCCGGGCTGCCGCCGATCGGCAACGTCGTGACGCTCTCGTCGCCGCACGAAGGTGCGCCGCTCGCCACCAGCGCGCAGAACTGGCGCGACCATCCCATCGGCAAGGCGGTCGTCGACGCTGCCGGTGAGCATCTGCCCGTCCCACCTGTCGACGCGCCCTCGGTCACCCAGGTCGACGAGGACTCGCCGTTCCTGCGTGCCTTGTGGCGGCGCCGCCTCCCCGACCACATCGACTTCACCACCATCGGCGCCACCGACGACGTCGTCGTGCCCGCCACCCAGATCGGCGTGCCCGGCGCGACGGAAGTCGTCGTCAACGTCGGCGGCGGGCCGCTCGACGACCACTCCAACCTCCCCGACGATCCGAAGGCGTTGCGCGCGGTTCGTGCCGCGCTCGAAGGGAGACCACCACCGTGTACAGGAGCTGGCGACGGACTGCGAGGCGCGGTGATGCCGGTGCTCATCTCTCGCGTCGAGCACGGGCTCGGCGCGCTGCCGGGGTTCCCGTGAACGGTGCCCGGACGTGCCGCGTCGCGCTGATGGCGATGCTGGCAGTGGCCGCGATGAGCTGCTCCAGCTCCGAGCGTGACACCGCCCGCCGGCGTCCCGCCGTCTCGGCACTGGCACCGTGGGCTCCTCGTGCCGCGTCGAGCTGGTCGGCACCGTTGCCCAACTGGCCGTTCGCGATCGCGGCCGACGACGACGGCGCGTTCGTGCTCGCCGGCGACGGGGACCTCGTCGCCCTCGATCCCGAAGACGGCCGCGAGCGGTGGCGCGCGGTCGCGGAGCGGGCGTTCCTCCACCCACCCGCGCTGGATCGCGACACGGTGGTGCTGAGCGCGCGCGATCGTTTCGTCGCGTTCGAGCGCTCGTCGGGCAAGCTCCGATGGGAGGTTCCTGTCGCCGAGGAGGCGAGCGCAGTCACGGTGGCCGGTTCCGACGACGACTCGCTCGCGTTGGTGACGACCGAACCAGGCGAAGTCGTGGCACTCGACGCGCAGTCGGGCGACGCACGGTGGTCCGTCCACCACCAGGGCGAGATCTTCGCCCCACCCGCGGTCGACCTGAATGCTGGCCTCGCGGTGGTCACGTGGAACGACGCCGTCACCCCTCGCGTGCGGGCGCTCGACCTGGCGACCGGCGCGGTGCGTTGGGAGGCGCCCATCGGGGTCTCGTCGTCGGCACCGGTCATCAGCGGCGGCGTGCTCGTGACCGGCGAGGGCGACGCTCGGTTCTCCTCACGGATCGTCGGGCGCGACGTCGCGACCGGCGCCGAGCGCTGGTCGGTGGCCGCGCCGGCTTCGTTCGAGCCCAGCCTGATCCCGGGAGCTGGGGGTGGCGAGGTGGCGATCGCGGATCACTTCGGCACCGTGACCCTGTTCGACGCCGAGCGCGGATCCGTGCGCTGGCAGGTCCCGCTGGACGAGCCCGTCCTGCAGAGCCAGGTGCTCGTCACCGACGAGTCCGTCATCCTCACGACGTCGGTCGGCAACGTCGTCGTTCTCGACCGCGACACCGGCAGGGTGACGGAGCGCGAGTACCCGGGCGGCTATCCGGCCGGGACCGCCCTGGCCGACCGGAAGCTCCTGGTCGCCCTCCGGCTCACCGAGCCGGGACGGGTCGAGGCGCGGCCCGCGCCCTGACCGGCGCCGCCGCTGCGGCCCGGGGCTCGGACGGGGCGAGGCGGTACACTGCTGCCACCCCGGCACCGCTGGGGAAATCGCACGCCCGCCACACCACGGTCGCCCGTCCCGGCCCCATCAGGGACGACGCGCTGCGCGGGCGGAGGTCACAACCGAGGAGAGTCTCGTGGCTGTCGTCACCATGAAGCAGCTGCTGGAGGCCGGCGTCCATTTCGGCCACCAGACGCGCCGCTGGAACCCGAAGATGAAGCGGTTCATCTTCGGTGAACGCAACGGCATCTACATCGTCGACCTGCAACAGACGCTGGACCGGATCGACACTGCCTACCGCTTCGTGCGCAGCACGGTCGCCGACGGCGGCACGGTCCTGTTCGTGGGCACGAAGAAGCAGGCGCAGGAGCCGATCCAGCAGCAGGCCACGGCTTGCGGCATGCCTTACATCAACTACCGCTGGCTCGGGGGCACGCTCACGAACTTCCAGACGGTTCACTCGCGCGTCGCCAAGCTGCGCGAGCTCGAGCGCCTGGTGCAGACGGGCGAGACCGAGCAGATGCCGAAGAAGGAGGCGCTCAAGGTCACCCGTGAGCTCACCAAGCTCGAGCGCAACCTGGGCGGGATCCGCAACCTCGAGAAGCTGCCCAGCGCCATCTTCGTCATCGACACGAAGAAGGAGCACATCGCGGTCACCGAGGCCAACCGCCTCGGCATCCCGGTGATCGCGGTCGTCGACACGAACTGCGATCCCGACGTGATCGACCTCATCATCCCGGGTAACGACGACGCCATCCGCTCGGCCTCCCTCATGTCCCGCATCATCGCCGAGGCGGTCAACGAAGGGCGCGCCCAGGCCCAGCGCCGCGGCGGCAACGGCGCGGCGGACAGGAAGCCCGAGCCGCCCAAGCCGCTCGATCCGGAAGCGCAGGCGCGGAAGGCCGAAGAGCAGCAGCGCGCCCGGGCCGAGGCCGCCAAGGCGCAGCGCGAGCGCGAGCAGCGCCTGCGCGAGTCGGCGAGCAAGCCGCCTCCGCCGCCGCCCGAGGAAGACGCGGTGGCCGCAGCATCGAGCGACACCGCGGCGCCGGGCGATGCCGCAGCTGCGACGGGCGAGCCCGCCACCGAGCCCGCTCCCGCGGAAGGGACCCCGGCCGAGGTCACCCCCGCCGACGAAGGGGCGAGCACCGATGCCTGAGTTCACGGCCAAGGACGTCGCCGCGCTGCGCAAGCTCACGGGCGCGGGGATGCTCGACTGCAAGCAAGCGCTCGAGGAGACCGGCGGCGACGTCGAGGCGGCCAAGGAGTGGCTGCGCAAGAAGGGGTTGGCGGGTGCGTCGAAGCGACAAGGACGCGCCGCGCAGCAGGGTGCGGTCGACGTGTTCGTCGACGACGGCGTCGGGGCGGTGGTCGAGCTCACGTGCGAGACCGACTTCGTCGCCAAGGGTGCCGACTTCCGCCACCTCGTCTCTGAGCTGACCAGGCTCGTCGTGGAGGAGGGCGATGAAGGGCTCGCCGACCGACCCTACGACGGCAGCACCGTGGCCGAGACCGTGGCGCAGCTCGCGGCCAAGCTCGGCGAGAACGTCGGGCTGGGACGCGTCCAGCGCTTCACCACTGACGACGGCATCGTCGACGCGTACAAGCACATCCAGAACGAGCGCGGCACGATCGGCGTCCTCGTCGAGCTCGGCGGTGTCGATCGGGAGGACGACAAGGCGCGTGCGGTCGCGCACGACCTCGCGCTCCACGTCGCCTCGGCTGCGCCCCGGTACGTGTCGCGCGCCGACGTCCCGGCCGACGAGGTCGACAAGGAGCGCGCGGTCTTCGAGGAGCTCTCGCGCAACGAGGGCAAGCCCGAGCAGGCCATCCCGAAGATCGTCGTGGGCCGGCTCAACGGGTTCTTCAAGGACAACGTGCTGCTCGAGCAGCCGTTCGTGCGCGAGCCGAAGACCAGTGTCGCCAAATTCCTGGAGACGCTCGGTGCGGACGCGACCGTCCGCCGCTTCGTCCGCGTGAAGGTGGGCGAGGAGTAGCCGGTGGCTGCGAGCCGGTTCCGCCGGGTGGTGCTCAAGCTCTCGGGCGAGGTGTTCGCCGAGCCCGACGCCGGCACCGGCATCGATGCCGCGGTCGTGCAGCGCGTCGCCGAGGAAGTCGCGACATCCCGGGCCGACCTCGACGTCGAGATCGCGGTCGTGGTCGGCGGGGGCAACCTCTTCCGCGGGATGGCCGGGGCCAACCGGGGCATGGACCGTGCCCGCGCCGACTACATGGGCATGCTCGCCACCGTCATCAACGCGCTCGCGCTCCAGGACGCGCTCGAATCCGTCGGCCAGCCCACCCGGGTGCAGACCGCCATCACCATGGCCCAGGTGGCCGAGCCGTACATCCCGCGGCGGGCCATGCGTCACCTCGAGAAGGATCGGGTCGTCGTCTTCGCCGCCGGCACCGGGAACCCGTACTTCACCACCGACACCACTGCAGCGTTGCGGGCGGCGGAGATCGGCGCCGAAGCGGTCCTCAAGGGAACGCACTCCGGTGTCGACGGCGTCTACAGCGCCGACCCTCGCCTCGATCCCGCCGCGGTCAAGCTCGAGCACGTCAGCCACTTCGAAGTGTTGAACCGGCGGCTGCAGGTCATGGACTCCACCGCGATCACGTTCTGCATGGACAACGAGCTGCCGATCATCGTGTTCGACGTGAGCGCGCCCGGCAACATCCGGCGCGCGCTCGTCGGCGAGCCCATCGGCACCCTCGTGAGCTCGTCGGGAGGCGCGGCATGAACAAGCGAACGCGCCGCGAAGCGGCGGCGACGGCGCTGACGCGCCGGGGACCTGCGACGGCGGCGGCGAGAGCCACATGAGTGACGAAGGCGCCGAGATGCGCGGACTCATCTTCGAGGACTGCCGCGACAAGATGCGCAAGGCGGTTGCGCACCTGCGCGACGAGTTCGGCGGCGTTCGCACAGGCCGGGCCACGCCCGGGCTGGTCGAGAAGCTCAAGGTCGACTTCTACGGCGCCGAGACGGTGCTCCAACAGATCGCCGGTTTCAGCGTGCCCGAGCCACGGGTGCTGGTGATCTCTCCCTACGACAAGACCTCGATCAAGGCGATCGAGAAGGCGATCCAGACCAGCGATCTCGGGATCAACCCGTCCAACGACGGCCAGGTGATCCGGCTGGTCTTCCCGGCGCTCACCGAGGACCGGCGGCGCGAGCTGGTCAAGGTGGTCAAGCACCGGGCCGAGGACGCCCGGGTCGCGGTGCGCAACATCCGGCGCCACGCCCGCCACGAGCTCGAGGCGCTGGAGCACGACGGCGACCTGTCCAAGGACGACCTCGACCGGGCTGAGAAGGAGCTCGAGAAGCTCACGCACGGGACGGTCGACGAGGTCGACCAGATGCTCCAGCACAAGGAGCAAGAGCTCCTCGGGGACTAACTCCCGAGGAGGCGCAAAAGCGCAGGTCAGCACCATGATTGTCAGCGGGGGTCATTCACAATCCTCGCCAGAAGGGTCTAGCCTGGTTTGCCTGGACCGGAAGGGGTGCCGTGTCCGATTTCGACGACGATCTCGACTCGTTCGAGCGCTTCGAGCGTGACCCCCTCGACTTCTTCGAGGAGGAACCGCGCGCGCCCGGGCGTACCGACGACCACGGTGTGAGGATCCTCGGGGGCGACGACGCCGACGAGCCCCTGCGCGCCACCAGCGGAGGCGGCGGGGGTGGCCCGGGTGGTGGGCCCCCGCCCTACGACGAGTTCGACGACGGCGACGTGTGGCCCCCGCCGCGGGGGCTCGAGCACCGCTTCCCGGAAACCGAGAGCGTCGAGGACGACGAGTTCTGGGGTGAGCGCAGCCGCCCGGGCTGGGCCGAGCCCGCGCAACCCCGCGAACGGGAGCGCGAGCCCGAGCCCGAGTGGTCTGAAACCACGAGCCAGTACACCGAGCCCGACTCGGAGCCCGAGTGGGCCGATGCCGGGCAGCTGGGCACCGAGCCCGCAACCGGTGAGACCAGCGGCCCGATCGCGTTGCCGCACTGGACGGAGCCGCCGACGGGTGAGATCCCGCGCGTCGTCGCGGGCGCCGACGAGGAGTACGAGGCCACCGTCGACGACGACCTCGAATCGTGGGCCACGGTCAGCGGGCAGACGCCCCGGTACCGCACCGAGGCGAGCGACTGGGCCGAGAGCGACTTCGCCGACCCCGACGCGCTGAAGGACGACTCTCTGGCGGTCGGCGCGCTGTCGGAGCCCGATGTCATCGTCGACGAGGACGCCGAGTTCGAGGAGGAGGTCGCGGCTCGTCGACGCGGAGGCCGGCGCCTCCGCGCGCCCCGTGCGGGGCGGCGACCCACGGTCACCGAAGAGCCGCCGCAACGCCCGAAACGCCCCCGGCGCCGACCGGCGCTCGAACGGGGCGACGAGATGCCGCCGCCCGAGACCGCCGGTGGCGCCGGTCCCGACCTCACCACGCGTGTCCTCACCGGCGTCGCGATCGGCGTCGTCGCGCTGATCATGTTCAAGCTGGGTCGGGGCCCGGCAGCGTTCATGGTTGCGGTGATCGTGGGCCTGGCGGCCTTCGAGCTCTACGAGGCGTTCCGGCGCGCCGGCTATCACCCGGCCACGATCCTGGGTGTCCTCGGCGCGATGTCCATCGTGGGCATCGCCTACGCCGCCGACAACCCGCTGCAGGCGTTCCCTCTGGTCACCGCGCTCGTGGTCGTGTTCACGATGCTCTGGTACATGGCGGAGGTCGTGAAGGCGCGGCCGCTGGTGAACATCGCGATCACGGTCTTCGTGTTCATCTACGTCGGCTCCCTCGGTGCCTTCGGCGGCCTCCTCCTGACCTCGACCAACGGCACCGGGCTGCTGCTGGGCGTGGCGATCTGCGCGGTGGGCTACGACGTCGTCGGCTACTTCGTCGGCTCGCAGCTCGGGCGCAGCCGGATGGCGCCGCGCCTGTCGCCGAACAAGACGTGGGAGGGTCTCTTCGGCGGGATGCTGGCCTCGCTCGTCCTCGGGGCGATCGTCTCCGCCTTCCTCACGCCGTGGGACGACTCGCTCACCGACGGGATCGCGCTCGGGTTCGTCGTGGCCATCGTCGCCCCGCTGGGCGACCTGTGCGAGTCCATGATCAAGCGCGACCTCGGGGTCAAGGATCTCGGGACGATCCTGCCCGGCCACGGCGGCGTGCTCGACCGCTTCGACGCCATCCTGTTCTGCCTGCCGGCGACGTACTACCTCGCCATCCAACTCGGCATCGGGTGACCGCGCTCGCAGGCTCCCGACCCGTCAGGGTCGTCCTCCTCGGCTCGACCGGCTCCATCGGGACCCAGGCGCTCGACGTCATCGCCGCCGGGGGCGACCGGTACGAGGTCGTCGCGCTGGCGGCCGGTCGCAACACCGAGCTGCTCGCCCGGCAGCGGGAGCAGTTCCGCGTGCCCGCCGAGCGGGCGCGGAGCTGCGCCGACGACGCCGACGCGCTCGCCGAGCTCGCCTCGCTCCCCGAGGCCGACGTGGTGCTGAACGCGGTGGTCGGATTCGCCGGTCTGCCCGCGACCCTGGCTGCGATGGAACGCGGCAAGCGGCTCGCGCTCGCCAACAAGGAGAGCCTGATCGCCGGTGGCCCCGTCGTCGCTCGGGCTCGTGCCGCCGGCGGTGGTGAGATCGTGCCGGTCGATTCCGAGCACTCGGCGGTCTACCAGGCGCTGCGTTCTGGCACTGCCGCGGAGGTCAACAGGATCGTGCTCACCGCGAGCGGCGGGCCGTTCCGGGGGCGGTCGCGAGCCGAGCTGGAGCGGGTGTCGGTGGCCGACGCCCTCCAGCACCCGACCTGGACCATGGGCGCCAAGATCACGATCGATTCGTCCACGCTCATGAACAAGGGCCTCGAGGTGATCGAGGCTCACGAGCTGTTCGGGGTCGACTTCGA
>JAPSGP010000561.1 GCA_031177445.1 Acidimicrobiia bacterium | reverse complement strand
GGTAGCACGAGTCGTGGTACCTCGGCCGGCACAACGACGTGTACCTCGCGCCCCGCAAGGTCGTGGGATCCCTCGCCGGCATCGAGGTCGTCGAGATGCCGCGCAACGGGACCCAAGGCCTGTGCTGCGGCGCCGGCGGCGCCCGCATGTGGATGGAGGAGCACGTCGGCAAGAAGGTGAACATCGAGCGTACCGAGGAAGCGCTCGCCACCGACGCGTCGCGCATCGCCGTCGCCTGCCCGTTCTGCTACGTGATGATGGACGACGGCGTGAAGGAGAAGAAGCGCGACGAGGAGGTCAAGGTGCAGGACGTCGCCGAGGTGCTCTGGGAGGCGATCGAGACGTCCGCCGAGCGCCCGCCGCGCGAGCCGGCCACGGCGGAGTTCAAGCCCGGCCTCTAGCCGTCTGACCACGCCGTGACGGAGCTCGTCGACCGGCTCGACTCGGTTCCGACCTGGCTGCTGTTCAGCTCGTTCATCATCGGCGGGGTCGTGCTCACGATCACGGCCGAGATCATCGTCCACAAGCGAGTGACTCCCGAGAAGCGAGCGCGTGCCGGCGGGAGCACGGCGGCGATGATCCAGGTCCTCGCGGTGTTCTACGCGGTGCTGGTCGCGTTCCTGATCGTCGACGAATGGTCGGCATTCAGCGACGCGTCGTCGCACGTCTCCGCCGAAGCCGGCGAGCTCACGAACGTGTATCGCGAAAGCGAGACCTTCCCGCGGGAATCGGGCGAGCGCCTGCAGGCGGCAATCCGCGACTACGCCCGCTCCGCCGTGAACGACGACCTCGACTCCGTTCCCGAGACCGGGGGACCGAGCGAGGAGACCTCCAAGAGGCTCGACCGCCTGTTCACCATCCTCCAGGACATCGAGCCAGAGACGGAGAACTCCGTGTTCTACCAGCGCGCCGTCGACGATCTCGGGTCAGTGGTGCGGGCGCGACGGGCCCGCCTTGATGCCGCGTCCGACACCATTCCCAGCACGTTGCTGTTCGCGGTGCTGGTCGTCAGCATCATCGTGCTCGCGGTGGCGCTGCTCCTGGACACCCGAGAACGAGGCCCCCACCTGTTCCTAATCGGCGCCCTGGCGGTCGTCGTCTCGCTCAACCTCGCGCTCATCGTGAGCCTCGATCGGCCGTTCGGCGGTGCTGTGCACGTGAGCGATCAGCCGCTCAGGACCGGGCTCCTCGCACCCGCGGGACGCTGAGCGCAGCCGCGAGTACAACCGCCGCAATCACGGCGACGACGATCGGCCACAGTGCGCTGCCAGGCGAGCCGCCGCCGGGAACGACCACCTCGGCGATGCCGTCGAGGCCCGTGTCGCGCACCGTCGGCGCAGTTCCGGACGATGCGCTCGCGGCGAGGTCGTAGTCGAGGTCACCTGCGGGAACGTCGACCCGCAGATAGGTCAGGTGGGCGTCGTTCGGCATCCACGCCATCCCCTTGTCGGCGCGCAGGTCGTCGAGCAGGAAGTCCGACGCGGGCTCGGATCGCTCGAGCGACAGCCCGGGGCCCGAGAGCAGCCGCGGCTTCTCGTCGGTGAGCAGGAACACGTCGGCTTGGACGATCTCCTCTGCCGGCTTGCCGGTCGCGAGGATGTGGAGCGGCACCCACGGCCGGTCGACCGGCATGGTCAGGTGCACCGGGATCCCGTCGCCGGTGGTGAAGCCCTGGGCGACCGCGGCGGCGGCGTCGAACTTGGCCGCCATGAAGTAGGGCGAGCGCCGGGCATAGAACTCGAGCACCTCCGGGGTGTCCTCGGTCAGACTGAAGCCCTGCGATTTCGCCCACTCGGCGACCGACCGACCGCCGCCGCGCAGGATGGTGACGTCGAGCGAGTCGATGCGGACCTCCTTCAAGACTTCGACGTCGTCGGCGACCTGCGCCGAAGCACGGAGCGCGAGCGCCTCGGGCACCGGCGGCG
>JAPSGP010000271.1 GCA_031177445.1 Acidimicrobiia bacterium | reverse complement strand
GAGGTAGGCGTCCTTCGTCGCCTACCTCGACTGGCTCATCGAACAGGTCGCAGCACTGGCCGAGCCCGTCGACCTGGTCGGTCACGACTGGGGTTCGATCCTGGTCCAGCAGCTCGTCAGCGTCCGCCCCGAGCTCGTGCGCACGTGGGCCGCGGGTGGCGGAGCGGTCGACCCCGAGTACGAATGGCACGAGCTCGCGAGGATCTGGCAGACGCCGGAGATGGGCGAGCAGCTGATGGCCGGGTTCAGCGGCGCCGGGCTGCGGGCGATGGCCGAGAGCTACGCCATACCGGTCGACTACAGCGAGGTCGCCGCCGGGCTCGTCGACGAACGCATGAAGGACTGCATCCTGCGCCTGTACCGCTCGGCTGCGCAGGTGTCGGCCGAGTGGGGGCCAGACCTCGAGCGCGCGACATCGCGCGCGCTGTTGATCTGGGGCGCCGACGACCCATTCGTCGACGCTCGGTTCGCGACCCGGGCGGCCGCGCGCGTCGGCGGCGACGCGCTCGTGTTCGAAGGCTGCGGGCACTGGTGGCCGCTCGAGCGCCCGAAGGAGGTCGCAGTAGCGCTCGGGCAGTTGTGGGACGACGCCGAGTCGCGCCGATGAGTTCCCGGGCTATGAGCGGTCGCAAACTGTGACGGCGCTCGTGCGCCCCAGAGAGGTGAGACCAATGGAAATCACCAACGTCCTGCCGACCCTGCAGGTAACTGACTTCGACGAAGCAGTGGCGTGGTACGAGCGCCTCTTCGCTCGTGGCCCGGACCGTCGGCCGATGGACGGCCTTGCCGAGTGGCAGCTCACGACGGGCGGCGGCGTGCAGGTGTACCGCAATGAGGCGGTTGCAGGATCGTCGTCGGTCGTCATCGGGCTCGACGACATCGACGCCTCCATCGCCGACCTGTCCGGTCGGGGGATCGGCGCCGAGTCCTTCACGGTGCCGTCGGGAAACTTCCGCCTCTCGACGCTCCAGGATCCCGCGGGCAACACCATCACCCTGAGCCAGGACCTCAAGGGCGAGAAGGCCTAGCTCGGACGCCGAATGCGACGCGCGGCCGCGACGCCGATGACGAAGACCACTGCTACTCCAGCAACGGCAGCAACCGGCAGGGCCCAGGCGTTGGAATCGCCGCCCTCTTCCGCGGGCGCGGCTCTCGGTTCAGGCGGATCATCACGCTCGACGAGGCCGGCAGGACGAGTACCGCGCGGGAATCCTGCGGGCGGATCGTCGGACGTCGCCGGGCGAGTCCCGTTACAGAAATCGCCCGCAATCTGGCTCGGTTCGAGCGGTCGGCCAAGCAAGGCACGTTCGGTGCTTCCGAACACGAGGTAGCGCATCCCGGTGTCCAAGGTGAGGCCGCATGCCCCGCCCTGCCCGTGAGTCACGATGTCTTGCACGGAATCGACCTCGCCCTTGAACACGCGCTCGACCCGGAACCGAAGGGTTCGATTCGCACGCGGGTCAGGACGACCGAATTCGTCGACCGCGTGAGGGTACTGATCGGCGAGTTCGGCGAATGACAGGTCGATCGACGTTCCGATGAATGCCACCTGCGACTGCTCCAGCGCGCCGCGATCGCCTGGAAAGGCGCAGTCGCACGCGTATGCGGGGGCGGCCGTCGAGAACACGACCCCGCCCATGAGCACGGTTGTCACGGCCACAGCAGGAAGGAGCCCCAAGGCCTTTCGGGTCATCGCACCACCCCTGACACTCAGACGAGTGTCCTGGCGATGCGGTTCCCGCAGAGTTGCTTTCGCGGAGGCGACGGCCTCGAAGACAGGGGCGGGCGCCCGAGAGGGCACCGGCGGCTACGCGAGTCGCTGTTCCTTCTTCACGAACGCCGCCACCGGCAGCACCTTGATCGTGCCGCCGTCGGGCAGGTCGAGTGTGAGGTCGTCGGGATCGAAGTCAGGCGTGGCGACTACTTCGTCATCCTCGCGGATCGCACCCCGGTAGGTGCCGTCCTCGAGGACGATGAAGCCGGCCGCCACGGTCGCCCCGTCGATCCGCTTGCGGCCGCGGTACCAGCCGCCGTCGCCGGTCGACTCTTCGGCGGTGAACGGGTACTCGGCGCCGTCGAACTCCACGGTGCCGGTCACGGTGTCGCCGTCGATCGTGGCGGTGACGCTCGTGCCCTCGGTCGGACGCAGGTCGAGCTCGTCACCGACCCGCTTGCCGAGCACGAGGGTGGCGATGTCCGCTCCGTCGGCGAGGTAGGCGCCGGCGCGCTTGTTGTTGAGCGTGAACAGGGAGATGTAGGCCTCGGTGCCCTCGATCGGCCCGGCCCACTGGTCGGCGAGCCGCACCTTCTTCCCCGCCGGCGTCCCCGCCGGGCTCGATGCCCCGGCGACCGGGCCCTCCGACCAGCGCGAGCGCGCACGCCGCCACCACGGCCACCAGCCAGACCCGCCGCTTCCCCATCGTCATCGCTCCTCTGCAGCCTGCTCTCGGGTACCTCGGCATTCTGCCGGCGCGAGCCGCTGACGGCTATCCGGGAAATCCCTGATTCGTCTTCCGCCCGTTGACCGGTAAGGACTTGCTTACGTATTCTGCGAGCGTGCCGGGTCCTGCGAGCGACGTCTACGAGGCAGTGGCCCACCCGCTGCGGCGGCAGATCCTCCGGGACCTCGCCCGCGGTGAGCGCAGCGTGGCGGAGCTGGCGGCGCCGCACTCGGTTTCGCGGCCTGCGGTGTCGCAACACCTGCGCGTGCTGCGTGAGGCCGGGCTCGTCGATGAACGTCGGGACGGACGCCGGCGCTGCTACCACCTCGATCCAAAGCCCTTGGTGGCGATCTCCGACTGGCTCGTCGAGCTGGACACGTTCTGGGCCCAGCGACTCGGCGCCCTGCGCCACCACCTGGACAGTCGGCCGTGATCGTCGACGGGGTCGTCGTGCACGAGATCGTGGTCCCGCATCCGCCGGGGCGCGTGTGGCAGGCGCTGACCGATCCGGCCGAGCTCGCGACCTGGCTCATGCCGAACAACATCGAACCATCCGTCGGAGCACGGTTCGAGTTCGACGCCACGCCGGCCTTCGATCGCTGGCGCTGCGAGGTGCTCGAGCTCGACGAGCCCAACGTCCTTGCGTGGCGATGGCAGGGCGGGCCCATCGCCAACAGCGTCGTGCGGTTCACGCTGGAAGCCGTCGCCGGCGGGACACGGCTGCGGGTCGAGCACAGCGGGTTCGAGGAAGCCGAGCACCGCGACGAGTTCGATCGCGGGTGGGGCGGCGACAAGCTGCCGGCATTGCGCGCCCGGCTCGACGGCGCGGTCGCCACCCCTGCCCGGCGCGACGGCGACGGTCTGTGGCGCGTACCGGGAGCGTGACATGGAGGTCGCGGTGTCGGTCACCATCACGATCCGGCGGCCGCGCGAGGTCGTTGCGGCCTACCTGTTCGATTCCGCGAACGACCCCCGCTGGATCGGCGGCCTGCGCTCGGCGCGCACGTTGACACCGGGACCGATCGCGGTCGGTTCGCAGGTGGAGCGGGTAGCGAGGTTCCTCGGCCGACGGATCGAGTACGTGAACGAGGTCGTCGATCTCTCGCCGGAACGCCTGGAGATGCGCTCAGTCAAGGCACCGTTCCCGATGCACGTGACGTACTCGCTGCGCGAACGCGGCGACACCACCGAGATCATGAACCAGGTCGACGGGGACGTCGGCCGGTTCTTCGGCTTGTTGCGTCCGCTCGTCCGGCGCGCGATGCGCCGCAACATCAGCAAGGATCTGGCGCGCCTCAGGGATCAGGTCGAGGCGGGAAGCTGAGCGCGCGCGGGGTTACTCCGCGCCCGCGACCTCCTGCATCTGGGCCGTGTCGACGTACTGCTGGAAGCTCGTGACCTGGCCGTTGCTGAGCTTCCATACGTGACAGAACTGCGCGTCGAGATGCTTGCCGGTCTCGTTGTGCTTGCCGGTGTACCGGCCCTCCACGACCACGGTGTCACCGGCGTCGTGGAACTCCTTCGGCAGCACAGTGAACCCGTCTCATTCGGTCGCGAGCCTCATGAAGAGCTTTTGGGTGATCTCTTCACCACCGATCCAGGGGTCCCCCTGGGGGCTGTACGGATTCCCCTCCGCATCTCGCCATTCGATGCTCTCGTGGAACGCGCCGAGCACCGTCTCGATCTCGCCCCGCCCGAACGCCTCGTACATCTGCCGTGCCAGATCGACGTTGCTCATGCGGTCGCTCAGTCGTTCTCCCCCGATGCCGGTCCATCCCGACCCGCGCACCGTACTCCCAGCGCGAGCGACCGCCAACGGCTTGCGCTCACTCATGAAACGCGGTCAGGCGGTCGGCCTCCTGCTGCAGCTCGCGCTGAGTCCGCCGGTCGAGCTTGTCGAACGGGCTGAGCTGCACCCGGCCTTTCTCGTACCTCCACGTGCCGGCGACGAAGCCGTCGACCAGAAAGGTGGGGACGGATTGCGGGGTCTTGGTGCTGAAGACCTTCGAGCGGTGCGCTTCGGACAGGATGCCGGTGCGACGGGCGTGGGCGAGCAGGGTCGAGTCCCACGTCGGCAGCATGCGGACCGGCGCGGGCGTGTCGGGGTCGGGCAGGGGCGCGGCGGGCAGGTCGACCAGCTCCTTGCCTCGCTCGTCGAGGAACCGACGGGTCCTCATCCGCTCGAGCACCGGCGTGATCGTCTTGGTCTGGAGGCCGACGTAGTTGGCGACGTCGCCGGGCGTCGCGGGCCCGAACCCGCCGAGATAGCGGCGCACCAGGCGCTCGAGCCCGGCGGCGGCGGTGACGCCGGGCTTGCCAACCCAGTCCTCGGCCGCCGCGAACAGGTCGGCCGCTCGTCGTTCCCAGGTCCCCGACGGCGGCACCCGGAC
>JAPSGP010000560.1 GCA_031177445.1 Acidimicrobiia bacterium | reverse complement strand
GCCGAGGCGCCGAGGCAGCCGAAGCCGCCGGCGTCGGACACGGCGGCGACGAGCCGGTGGTACGACACGCCGCCCATCCCGGCCAGCATCACCGGATGGTCGACCTGCAGGATGTCGGTCAGTCGGGTTCGCATGGCAGCAACCTACTTCCGTCGAGCAGGTGACAGTTGTCCGCGCTCTGGCCCGTCGTTCTGTCAACTGCTCACGGGGAGCGCGGGCGGTAGCGTTGGGCCGTGCCCAGCCCGCTCGTCGGCGTGATCATGGGGAGCGACTCCGACCTCGGCGTGATGCAGGCCGCGGTCGACGTGCTCGCCGAATTCGGGGTGTCGCACGAGGTGCGGGTCGTGTCGGCGCACCGCACGCCCGACGTGCTCTACGAGTACGCGACCACCGCTGCCGACCGTGGGTTGCGTGTGATCATCGCCGGCGCCGGCGGTGCCGCGCACCTGCCCGGCATGGCTGCGTCTATGACCCCGTTGCCGGTCATCGGCGTCCCGGTCCCTCGCGACAAGCTCGACGGGCTCGACTCGCTGCTGTCGATCGTGCAGATGCCGGGCGGTATCCCGGTCGCGACGGTCGGTATCGGCGAAGCGCGCAACGCCGGGCTCCTCGCGGTGCGCATCCTCGCCACCGCCAATCCCGAGCTCCGCCGGTCGATGGTGCGCTTCCAGGAGGAGCTGGCCGACGCCGTGCGGGAGAAAGACGACTCGGTCCGCAAGCAGTTCGGCGAGTAGTCCGGCGCCGGAGGGCTATTCGGTCGTCACCGCCTGCAACACGTCGAGCTTTGCCGCGCGTCGCGCCGGCCCGATCGCGGCCAGCGCGCCCGCCAGCGCGCCGACGATCACGACGATGACCAGCTGGACACCCGGCGGCGAGAACTCCGAGATCCCTTCGTCCTTCAGTGCCTCGACCACCGCCCAGCCGAAGAACACTCCGATGACAATTCCGAGCAGGGTGCCCAACAGGGCGATGATCACCGACTCCCAGCGCACGCTCGAGCGCAGCTGCGGTCGCGTCATGCCCACTGCTCGCAGCAGGCCGAGCTCGCGCGTGCGCTCGTAGATCGACAGCGCCAGAGTGTTGGCGATGCCGATCAGTGCGATGACGACGGCGAGTAGGAGCAGCACGTAGATCAGGTTCAGGAGCTGGTTGATCTGCTCGGCTTGTTCGGCCTTGAACTCGGTCTGGTCCTGCACCTCGGCGTTGGGGTATGGCCTGGTCACCCGCTCCAGCGCCCGCCGGCCCTCGGTCGGGGTGACGCCGTCGGCCAACCTCACATAGATCTGCTGGTCGAGTCGCTGGGGGTAGTGGGCGTCGTAGGCGGCGATCGACATGGAGTAGTCGGTCAGGCCCTCCTTGGCTCCCGTCTTGTAGATCGTGCGAATCGGGAGCGTCGTCTCGCCGCTCGGGAACTTGACCGGGACCTCCGTTCCCAACGTCCAGCCGTTGTCGTCGGCCTCTTCCTCGGAGACTGCAAGCCCGTCGTTGCCGAGTTCACGGAACCGGCCCTCGATCGGGTCGAGGAGGAAGAGCTGCTCGACAGTGTCGGGGTCGAACGCGGCGAAGAACGTGCCCGAACCGTCGAACTCGGCCTCGTTGAACCGCAGCGGCGTGTCGGCGCCCACCTGCGGAAGCCGCGTCACCTCGCGAGCGAGTTCGGGGCTGAACCCGGTGTCGAAGCTGCCGAACCCGCCGGTGCTGATGACGAAGTCGGCGCGATACACGGAGTCGATCTGCGAGTTGATCGAGGCCTTCGTCGACTCCGCGAACACCGTGATGAAGGCCACCAGCGCGACCCCGATCATGAGGGCGGCGGCAGTGGCCGCGGTCCGCTTCGGGTTCCGCATCGCGTTCTCGCGCGCCAGCGTGCCCGGCATCCCCCGCCAGCGGTCGAGGGGCCAGCCGATGACGCGGCTGGCGGGTCGGGCGAA
>JAPSGP010000270.1 GCA_031177445.1 Acidimicrobiia bacterium | reverse complement strand
CGCTCGCGCTCGGCCCGGAGCTCGATCGGCGTGCGACCAAGGTGTTCCTCGCCGGCGCCGCCGGGTACCCGATCACCGACGAGCTGCCCGATCTGCCTCGTGTCCTGCTCGGCGAGGGGGCAGCGCCGGAGGTGTTCCACCGGCCGCGCGTCGCCATTGTCGGGACACGGTCCGCCACCGCGCACGGTCTCGACGACGCCCGTGCCCTCGGCGGCTTCCTGGCCGGGTGCGGGGTCACGGTGGTGAGCGGGCTCGCGATCGGCATCGACGCCGCCGCACACGGGGGCGCGCTCGACGCCGGTGGTGGCGTCGTCGGGGTGGTCGCCACCGGCCTCGACATCGTCTACCCGCGCCGGCACACCGTGCTCTTCGAGCGGGTGCGCAGCACCGGCATGCTCGTGAGCGAGTCGGGGTTCGGGGTCCCGGCGGAAGCGTGGCGCTTTCCGGTACGCAACCGCATCATCGCCGCGCTCGCCGACGTCGTGATCGTCGTGGAGGCAACGAAGCGCGGCGGTGCCCGCATCACCGCGGAGCGAGCACTCGAGTACGGCCGGCCCGTGCTCGCCATGCCGGGCTCACGACGCAACCTCGCCGCCGCCGGCTGCAACGCGCTCCTTGCCGACGGAGCGCAGCCGTTGCTCGACCCCGACGATGTGCTCCTCGCGCTCGGGCTCACCCCCGGTTCCCGGCGTGGCTGGGGGTCGCCCGCCAGCAAGCCGGTGCCGACCGGCGACGCGGCCCGCGTGCTGCGCGCGTGCGGCGGCGAGCCCGCCAGCGTGGATCAGCTGGCGAGCCGGACCGGGCTGCCACTCGACACGGTCATGCGCGAGCTTCGCGAGCTGCACCGCGACGGTTGGGTCGACCCGCAGCGCGGCTGGTGGTGGCCACAGTGAACGCCTGAGGTCAGAACGCGTCCTCGAGGACGTCGATCGCGAGCGCGCCGTCGGTGGTGCGTAGCACCGATGCGACGTCGAAGCGGAGCCATCGGCGACCACCGGGATGGGCGTCGAGCCAGCGCACCGCGAGCGTTCGCAGCCGCTGCTGCTTGCGCGCCGTCACCGCCTCCGCCGGTAGCCCGAACATGGTGCTGGCGCGGGTCTTCACCTCGCAGAACACCACGGTCGAATCGCGTGCGAGCACGAGATCGATCTCTCCCTCGGTGCAGCGCCAGTTGCGATCGAGGACTCGGTAGCCCGCGCCTTCATACCAGTGGGCGACTGCGGTCTCGCCGGCGGCACCGAGGCTCCGGCGCCGCGTGGTCATCAGAGGTCCTTGCCCGCCAGTTCCTCGATGTTGACGTCCTTGAACGTCACCACCCGCACGTTGGCGACGAAGCGCGCCGGCCGGTACATGTCCCAGACCCACGCGTCCTGGAGGTTGAGCTCGAAATACGTGCGCCCCTGTTCGTTCTTCACATCCATCTGGACGGCGTTGGTCAGATAGAACCGCCGCTCGGTCTCCACGACGTAGGCGAACATCGGGAGTACGTCGCGGTACTCCTTGTAGAGCTGGAGCTCGATGTCGGTCTCGTATCGCTCGAGGTCCTCAGCACTCACACCCGGGCCCTCCGGTGATTCGCCCTGATCCTCTCAGGTCCGCCGCTCTTTGACCTTGGCGGCCTTCCCGATGCGGTCGCGCAGGTAGTAGAGCTTGGCCCGCCGGACGTCGCCGCGCGTCACCACCTCGATGCGGGCGATGATCGGCGAGTGCACGGGGAAGGTGCGCTCGACCCCGACCCCGAAGCTCACCTTCCGCACCGTGAACGTCTCGCGGGCTCCGCTCCCCTTGCGGCGGATGACGACACCCTGGAAGACCTGGACCCGCTCGCGGTTGCCCTCCACCACCCGCACGTGGACCTTGACCGTGTCTCCCGGGCCGAAATCGGGGAGATCGTCACGCAGCGAGGCGCGGTCGACGAGATCGGTGGCGTTCATACGAGCCTTCCAGCAAGGCCTTCCAGGAGGGCCGTCCAGCGGGGTGAGGACCCCAATCTAGTGGTCGGATCCCGAGTCCGGGAACTCGTCGAGGAGCCGGCGCTCGTCGGCGGTGAGCGAGCCCGGGCCCCGCAGATCAGGCCGCCCCTCCAGCGTGCGGCGGAGGGACTGGGCCCGCCGCCATCGCTCGATACGAGCGTGGTCGCCCGAGCGCAGGACGGCGGGGACTTCCCAGCCGCGGAAGCTGGCCGGCCGGGTGTACTGGGGGTACTCGAGCAGCCCCGACCCGAACGACTCCTCGGCGGCCGAGCACTCGTTGCCCATCACGCCCGGAACCAGGCGGACGACCGCTTCGACGACGACCAGCGCCGCGGCTTCGCCGCCCGCGAGCACGTAGTCGCCGACGGCGAGCTCGCCGTCGCACAAGTGGTCGGCCACCCGCTGGTCGACCCCCTCGTAGCGTCCGCAGAGCAGCGAGAAGCCGTCGCTCGCCGCGAGGGAGCGAGCCAGGTCCTGGTCGAAGCGGCGTCCGGCGGCGGACAGCAGGTACAGCGGGCGCGGTGGCTCGGTCGCTTCGACCGCGGCGAACAATGGCTCCGGGGTCAGGACCATCCCGGCACCACCGCCGAACGGGGCATCGTCGACGCTCGCGTGCCGGTCGGTGGCGTAGTCCCGGGGATCGTGCACCCGGACGTCGAGCACCCCCCGGTCGCGGGCGCGCCCGAGCAACGACGTCCGCAGCGGGCCCTCGAGATACTCGGGAAAGATCGTGAAGACGTCGACGCGCATGTCAGCCGGCTACCGATCGAGGTCCAGTAGCCCGTCGGGAGGGTCGACGATGACCAGGCCGGGCTCCTGACGCACGACGAAGACGCACGGGACGAGCCCGCCGTCGTCCAGCACCAACAGGTCGTGCGCGGGATTCGATTCGATCGCGCGCACCCGGCCGTGGGTTCGCCCCTGCAGGTCGCGCACCTCCGACCCGATCAGGTCGTGCACCCACATCTCCTCGGGACCGGAGCTCTCGAGCGGGTCCCCGAAGATCCGAGCACCACGGAGCGCTTCGGCACCCTCGCGGTCGGTGATGCCGTCGAAGGCGACGATCCAATGGTCACGGTGCGGACGCGCCGAGGCGACGACGACCAAACGATCACCGGCGAACAATCGTGCTCCGGGCGAGGTGCGCTCCGGCCGGTTCGTCGTGAGCACCACCGTGACCTCGCCGCGTACACCGTGCGGGCGCCCGATGTGGCCGAGCTCGAGGCGAGCCGGCACCGCGGGCTACTCGACGACGTCGACGGTGGCCTTGATGCCCTCCGAGGCGCCGGCGGCGCGAGTCACCTGGCGCAGCGCCTGGATCACTCGACCCCGCTTGCCGATGAGCCGGCCCATGTCGCTCTGGCTCGCGTGCACGAGTAGTTGCACCTCTTCGCCGCGCTCATGGATCTCGACCTCGACCGCCTCGGGCTCGTCGGCAACGTTGCGGGCAACGTGCTCCACGACCGCGCGAGCACGCGCGCCGAGGATGCGGTTGCCCTCGGCCGCGATGTCGTCGTCCACGAAGTCGTCGTCCGCATCGGCGACGTTGCCGTCGACGTCGTCCTCGTCCTCGTAGTCGTCGTACTCGTCGTCGAACGCGTCGTCGTCAGCCATCGGACGGCTCCTCGTTCGCGTCGTCGTTCGTACCGCTCGTCTCGTTCGCGCCGGTCGCCTCGGTCTCGTCCGTAGCCGCCGGAGTCTCGGCGGAAGGCTCGTCCGCGGGAGCCGGAGCTGCTTCGGTCGACTCGGCGTCGGCCGCGGGCTTGCCGGACGGCGCCTCGGCCGCGGGCTGCTTCTTCGACTTGCCCTTCGTGCTCGGCGTGGTCTCGCCCAGCCGGCGGCGGGCGAGCTTGGTCTTCACCGGCCCGCCCTTCTCAGACTCGAACTGCGCCCACACGCCCGAGACGGCGAGCAGCTTCTGCACCTGCTCGGTCGGCTGGGCACCGTTGCGGAGCCACGACAGCGCACGCTCGCTGTCGATCTGCAGGTGCGACGGGTCCTGGCGCGGGCCGTATTGGCCGATGATCTCGATGAATCGGCCGTCGCGAGGCGAATGCGAGTCGGCCACGACGACGCGGTACGTCGGCTGCTTCTTCTTTCCCACCCGCATGAGGCGGATCTTCACGGGCACGGCGAAAGGTCCTCTCGGGTCGTGCGATGAGGCGGATCAGGTTAGCCGGAAAGCCGTGAGCCCTAGATCCCGGGCATGGGGATCTGGGGGCGCTTGCCCTTGCCGATCGAGCGCATCATCTGCTGGACGAGCTTGAACTGCTTGAGCATCGCGTTCACGTCCTGCGTGGACGTGCCGCTCCCCCGGGCGATGCGCAGCCGGCGCGACCCGTTGATGAGCTGCGGGTTCCGGCGCTCCTCGGGCGTCATCGAGCAGATGATCGCCTCGACCCGGTCGAGCTGCGACTCGTCGACCTCGGCCGCCCGCGCCTCCTTGGGAAGGCCCGGGATCATGCCGATCACGCTCTGCAGCGGCCCCATCTTCTTGACCTGGCGCATCTGGTCGAGGAAGTCCTCCAGCGTGAACTGACCCTTGCGGAGCTTCGCCTCGGCCTTCTCGGCCTCCTCCTTGTCGAAGGCCTCCTCGGCCTTCTCGATGAGGGTGAGCATGTCGCCCATCCCCAGGATGCGGCTCGCCATGCGGTCGGGATGGAAGGGCTCGAAGTCCTCCAGGCGCTCGCCGGTGCCGGCGAAGAGGATCGGCTTGCCGATCACCTCCTTGACCGACAGCGCCGCGCCGCCGCGCGCGTCGCCGTCGATCTTCGTGAGGATCACACCGTCGAGCCCGACGGCGCCGTCGAAGGCCTCGGCGACCGCCACCGCCTCCTGCCCGGTCATGGCATCGACCACCAGCAACGTGTCGTCGAGG
>JAPSGP010000559.1 GCA_031177445.1 Acidimicrobiia bacterium | reverse complement strand
CGATCCCGCGCCGGTTCCAGTCCCGGCTCCTGGACGAGCTCGGCGGATCCTGACGGCGGGGCGGCGAGGGCCGCCCCGCGATGAGGAATCTCATCGCCCGAATGCGGGCGAGACCCTTGTGGCTCGCCTCTCCCGGCGACACGCTGGTGGGTGGAAGGCGGCACTGCGGCCAAAGGGAGGATTCTGTGGCAACACCGAAGCAAGTACGGAGGAGAGGCCGGTACGGCCTCGTCATCGCGACAGCGATCGCGGCGGCGCTGTTCGTCGTGGGCGCCGCCGCGGACGACATCGCAAACGACATTGAGGGCACCGCGGAAGTGATGGCCCTGAACGAGGGCGGACCGACCGGCTCGACGGTACTCACGGTCGTGCCGAAGAACGGCGACGGAAAGAACGGCTGCAACCTGACCGGGAGCACGACCCTCGTCGTGTCCGTTGCGTCGGACAATACGTCGGTCGCCACGGTGAGCCCGACGTCGCTCACGTTCGCGAGTTGTGGCGACGAGAAGACGGTCACCGTCACCCCGCAGAGTGCGGGCTCGGCGAACGTGGCGCTTACTCAGGTCTCGAACAGCACCGGCGGCACCTTCGACCTCGGTCCAGCTGCGTTCCGCGTCGACGTCGCTCCGCCCCCGAACACCGCTCCGGACGTCACAGTCACGGGCGTGGAGCATGGCGCGAGCTACGCGAAGGGCTCGGTCCCCGCTGCGGGATGCTCGGTCGTCGACGCCGAGGACGGCAGCTCGAGCTTCCCGGCGTCGCTGAGCGCGATCACCGGGACGTACGCGAGCGACGGTCTCGGAAACCAGACGGCGACGTGCTCGTACACCGACGCCGGCGGACTGACCGAGACGGTCACCGCGACGTACACGATCTACGATCCGTCGGCTCCGAGCATCGGCTACACGCTTGCTCCCGGAACCGCCGACGGGAACAATGGCTGGTACCGCAGCGACGTCAGCCTGACGTGGAACGTCGGCGAACCTCAGTCGCCGAACTCGCTCGTCAAGACGGGCTGCGTGAACCACAGCATCACCGCCGACCAGGCCGCGACGACCTACTCGTGCGCCGCGACGAGCGCGGGCGGATCGACTGGGCCCGTGGACGTCACGATCAAGCGAGATGCCCATGCTCCGACCCTGTCCTGCCCGTCCGGACCTTCGGGTTGGCAGGCGGCTAACGTGACACTCAACTGCTCGGCTGCCGACGTGGGTCCCTCGGGACTCGCGAACGCGGGCGATGCATCATTCCCGCTGTCGACGAACGTGTCAGTGGACAACGAAGACGCGAGTGCATCGACTGGCTCGAAGACCGTCTCCGACAACGCCGGAAATTCGGACTCGATCGGCCCGTTCTCGTTCATGGTCGATCGCAAAGGCCCGAGCGTGAACCTGACCTGTCCGACCTCTCCGGTCATCAAGGACTCGTCAACGAGCGCATCGTGGACCGCAACCGACAGTGGCTCCGGCGTCTCCGGCACGACGAGCGGCACGATCCCGCTCGACACGAGCGCGGTCAACCTCCAGACGGCGAGCCTTCCTGCCGGGTTCAGGCAGGACAATGTCGGCAACGAGAGTGTCGCTGCGTCGTGCACGTACAGCGTCGTCTACGACTGGAGCGGCTTCTTCCAGCCCGTGGACAACAAGGACGCGAACGGCAACTACGTCCTCAATAAGGCGAAGGCGGGGAGCACCGTCCCGGTGAAGTTCAGCCTCCGCGGCGACCAGGGCCTGGGCATCTTCGCGTCGGGTTACCCGCAGACGGCGCCGGTCACGTGCTCGGCTTCGAGCACCGACGCGATCGAGGAGTACTCGACGGCGACGGTGAGCGGCCTCAAGTACGACTTGGTCGCCGACCAGTACGTCTACAACTGGAAGACGGACAGCAAGTGGCCCGGTACCTGCCGACAGCTGATCGTGAAGCTGAACGACGGTACC
>JAPSGP010000269.1 GCA_031177445.1 Acidimicrobiia bacterium | reverse complement strand
ACCGACGTGCGCCAGGCCACCTGGGGAGAGCTCGAAGGGCGCCGGCTCGCCGAGGAGGCCGCCGAGTTCCTGCGCAAGCACGTGCCCGGCTTCGCCGACGCGTTTCTCGACGACACCGCGTTTGCCCTGGGCGTGCGGGAGACGCGGCGCGTCGTCGGCGACTACGTGCTGACCGGCGACGACGTTGCCGGGGGTGCGACGTTCGACGACGCCGTCGGCCGTGGTGCGTGGCCACGCGAGTACCACGTCCACGGGCGCTCGACCGAGTACCGCTTCCTCGAGCCCGGGGTGAGCTACCAGGTGCCGTACCGGGCGTTGCGACCGCGAGGGGTGCGGAACCTGCTCGCGGCGGGGCGGTGCCTGTCCGCCGACCACCACGCGCTGGCGTCGATCCGGGTCATGGGGCCGAGCCTGGCACTGGGGCAGGCCGCCGGCGTCGCCGCGGCACTGGCGGCCCGCCGGTCGCGATCCGTCGGCGAGGTCTCGATCGGCGAACTCCACGAGTGTCTCGAGCGCCAAGGAGCCCTGCTATGACGAACCTGGCGACCCTGCTGCTCGCGCACGCCGACGACACACCGGAAGCGGTCGCGCTGGTCGACGCGTCCGGTCCGGTCACGTTCCGAGAGCTCGTCGAGCGCGCCGGTCGCGCTGCCGCCGAGCTCGTCGCCCAGGGGGCCGAGCCGGGCGATCGCGTCGCGATCACGGGCGTCAACACCGTGGCGTTCGTCGTGACCTACCTGGCGGCACTGCGCGTCGGAGCGATCGCGGTGCCCGTCAACCCGCACGCACCCGCGGCGGAGCTCGACCGTGAGCTCGGGGTCGTGGGGGCGAAGATCGTCGTGCGCGAACCACTCGAGGGCGCGGACGGTGGCGAGCCGCCTCCCGTCGTCGAGCGTGACGACCGCGACGTCGCCGTCCTGTTGTTCACGGCGGGCACGGCCGGCGCGCCGAAAGCGGCCATGCTGACGCACGGCAACATGACGGCGAATCTCCGTCAGGTGCTCGATCATCCCGGCCTCGGCTTGAGCGACCGCGACGTCGGGCTGGCGGTGCTGCCGTTCTTCCACGTGTTCGGGTTGAACGCGGTGCTCGGGCTCGGGCTCGCCGCCGGGTCGCGTTCCGTGCTGCTCGAGCGGTTCGACGCCGCTCGCGCGCTCGCACTCGTACGCGAGCACGAGATCACGGTGGTGGCCGGCGTCCCCGCGATGTACCACGCCTTCCTCGAGCTCGACGAGATCACCGCGCCGCGCGACGCGTTTCGCAGCGTCCGCCTCGCGATCTCGGGCGCGGCACCGCTGACGCGCGAGCTGTTCGACGCCGTGCGGAGCCGTTTCGACCTCACGATCAGCGATGGGTACGGGCTGACGGAGGCAGCGCCGGTGGTCACGTCGTCGGCGATCGGACAGGCCGAGCCGAACCCGGGAAGGATTGGGCCGCCGCTCCCGGGAATCGAGCTCCGTCTCGTCGACGTCGACGGCACCGACGTGCTGCCCGGTGACCCGGGCGAGATCTGGGTGCGCGGGCCGAACGTCTTCCCGGGGTACTGGAACGACGACGACGCCACGCGCCATGTCCTGACGAGCGACGGCTGGCTCAAGACAGGTGACATCGCGGTGGAGGACGACGCCGGTGAGCTCAGCCTCGTCGACCGGGCCAAGGACCTCATCATCGTCTCGGGCTTCAACGTGTACCCGGCCGAGGTGGAGGAAGTGCTGCTCGCCCATCCCGGTGTCGCGGAAGCCGCGGTGGTGGGCGAGGCCGACCCCCGTGCGGGTGAGGCCGTGGTCGCGTTCGTCGTGCCCGAGGGCCGGGAGCCACCCACGCCCGAGGAGCTCTCGGACCACTGCGCCCACTCGCTCGCCCGATACAAGTGCCCGACGCGGATCGAGATGGTCCGCCAGATCCCCCGCTCGTTCGCGGGGAAGGTCCTGCGCCGGGAGCTGGAGGCGTAGCGACCCGACCGGACCAGACCGAGGCGAGCGCAAGCGAGCCGACAAGACCAAGGCGAGCGCAAGCGAGCCGACAAGACTTTGAGAACGCATGCACAAGCGGCGGGTACCCTGAGAGCGGCGCCCGGGTGGTCCGGGCGATCGGAGGAAGCGCTCCCTTGGCCGCGGCCCGCAGGATCCCCGAGGCGACGGTGGCCCGCCTGCCGCTGTACTACCGGGCACTCCTCGACACCGCCGACCAGCACGTGGCGACCGTGTCGTCGGAGCGCCTGGCCGAGCTGGCGGGGGTGAACGCGGCCAAGGTCCGCAAGGACCTCTCGTATCTCGGCTCGTACGGCACCCGGGGCGTGGGCTACGACGTCGAGTTCCTACTGCACCAGATCTCGCGTGAGCTCGGGCTGACCCAGGACTGGCCGGTGGTCATCGTGGGCGTCGGCAACCTCGGTCACGCCCTCGCCAACTACCGGGGCTTCGGGGCCCGGGGGTTCCAGGTCGAGGGGCTGGTCGACGCCGATCCGAAGAAGGTGGGCACGAAGGTGGGGAACCTCGTCGTCGAGGCCCTCGACGACCTCCCCCGGATCGTCGAGGAGCGCAAGATCGCGATCGGCATCGTCGCCACGCCGGCGAGCGCGGCACAGGAAGTCGCCGATCGCCTGGTGCAGGCGGGCGTGAGCTCGATCCTGAACTTCGCACCCACGGTCGTGACGGTGCCGACGGAAGTCTCGCTGCGCAAGGTCGACCTCGCGATCGAGCTGCAAATCCTCTCCTTCTACCAGCAGCGCAAGACGCCGAACGGCGACGGACCGCCGGCACACGCCGCTCCATCGAAGCGAGCGCGCGCGACATGACCGAGTCGGCCGAGCGACGTCCCCTCCGGGGATATCCCGTGAACTTGATCGTCGCCGGCCGCAAGTGCCTGGTGGTCGGCGCCGGCCGCATCGCGGCGCGCAAGATCGAAGCCCTGCTGTCCGCGGGCGCCCGTGTCCACGTGGTCGCGCCTGAACTGGGCGACGAGGTGCGTGCGCTGCGCGACGCGGGAAAGCTGACCGTCGCCCAGCGGCCGTTCGAGCCCTCGGACCTCGACGACGCCTGGCTCGTCACGACCACCGCCGACGACCCGGCCACGAATCGCGCCGTGTATGCCGCCGGCGACGCCCGCCGGCTGTGGGTGAACTCTGCCGACGACCCCGACAACTGCTCGTTCACGCTCATGTCGGTCGTCCGGCGGGGGGATCTCGTCGTGACGATCGGCACCGGCGGCCGCAGCCCGGCGCTGGCGGCGTGGCTCAAGGATCGACTCGGCGCCGAGCTGGGCCCGGAGTACGAGACCCTCCTGGAGCTGCTGTCGGAGGAACGGGAAGCCATGCGGGCCTCGGGGCGTTCCAGTGAAGACGCCGATTGGAAACAGGCGCTCGATTCCGGCATGCTCGATCTGATCCGAGCGGGCCGGGTGGGCGACGCCAAGGAGTTGCTGCGGTCGTGTCTGTCGTCGTCATCGGTCTGAGCCACCGCACCACCCCGGTCGAGCTCCTCGAGCGGATGGCGGTGTCGGCGGCGGGGCTGCCCAAGGCGCTCCACACGCTGCAGCGCAGCGAGAACCTTGCCGAGGTCGCGGTGCTGTCGACGTGCAACCGCACCGAGATCTACGCCCGGTGCACGAAGTTCCATCCCGCGGTCGAGGACGTCCGCAACTTCCTCACCGACCAGGCGGCGACCGACCCCGAGATGTTCGCCGACCACCTGTACACGTACCACGACGATGCCGCGATCGCGCACCTCTTCGGCGTCGCCGCCGGGCTCGATTCCATGATCGTCGGGGAGGCCGAGATCCTCGGGCAGGTGCGCGAGGCCTGGCTCGTCGCCGAGCGCGAGGGCACGGTCGGCCCGGCGCTGTCGGGTGCACTCCGGCAGGCGGTCGAGGTGGGCAAGCGTTCGCGCACTGAGACCGGCATCGGGCGCCACGCGGTCTCGGTGTCCTCGGCGGCGGTGACGGTCGCCGGTGAGCGCCTGGGCGGGCTGGTCGGCCGGCGGGTCCTGGTCGTGGGCGCCGGCGACGTCGGTGAAGGCATGACGATCGCGCTCAGCGGCGCCGGCGTCTCGGAGGTGACAGTCGCCAACCGCACACCCGCGCGTGCCCAGGAGCTCGCCGACCGTGTCCGCGGGCGCGCCGTCGGGCTCGACGCCGTGCCGGAGTCGTTGGCCGAGGCCGATCTGCTCCTGACGTCAGCGGGGGCAGCGGGCGTGCTCGTCGAACGCAGCGACATCGAGGTCGCGATGGCGCGGCGCGACGGGAGAGCGTTGCTCGTCGTCGACGTCGCGGTCCCGCGCAACGTCGACCCCGGGGTCGGCCAGGTCTTCGGGGTGACGCTCCTCGACATCGACGACCTCAAGGCGTTCGCGGCGCAGTCGCTCGAGCAGCGGCGCCAGGAGATCGGCAAAGTGCGCGTCATCATCACCGAGGAGCTGGACCGGTTCCGGCTCGAGCGCTCGGCGCGCGAGGTCGCCCCCCTGGTCGCGGCGATGCGGGCCCGGGCGGAGGAGCTGCGGACCGGCGAGCTCGAGCGGTTCCGTTCGCGCCTCGCCGGCCTCGACGCTGCGTCACAGGAGACGGTCGACGCGCTGACCCGTGGGCTCGTCAACAAGCTGCTGCACGATCCGACGGTGCGGGTGAAGCGGGCCGCCGGGTCGCCACAGGGAGAGCTCTACGCCGACGCGCTGGCGGAGCTCTTCGCGCTCGAGGACGTCGCGCGACCCGTCGAGGGCCCGCCCGACGAGGGCTGAATCCGTGCGGCCGCTCCGGGTGGCGACGCGCGGCAGCGCGCTCGCTCGCCACCAGGCCGGAAGGGTCGTGGAGCGACTCGGCGTCCCTGCGGAGCTTGCCATCGTCTCCACCCGCGGCGACGAGCGCAGTGACGTGCC
>JAPSGP010000558.1 GCA_031177445.1 Acidimicrobiia bacterium | reverse complement strand
CCCCGGACAGGTCATGCTCGCGGCGCCCTGTTTGATCCGAAGGTGCGTCGCGACCGACAGCATGCCGGCGTCGGGAGTCGCTCGTTCGACAAGCGGCCATGCAGGCCAAGGGGCGGGCTGCGAATGGCGGTACGTGGACTTCGAGGGCGACCTCGCTCCGTTCTACGTCAAGGCATGCGGCTTCGACCCGACGCAGGCAGGACTTGATCCACTTCCCGGGTCCACCGGGTCACCCGCCAGCCGTGGGCCCCCGTGCCGGGCGTTTGGTGCTAGCTCGGCCCGCTCTGCGGGCTGCAGATTCTGGGAAAGCGTTCTCGCGGAAGGCTCGCCGAGCCGATCGCCGATTGTTCCGACGTCGGAACAACGCCGAGTATGTAGGCGATCCTGGCCGCGGTCTGGTCGAGGGCGACAAAGTCTTGTAGACGGTGTCGCGTCAAGTTGCGAGGCAAACTCGTATCGGTGGAGGACAGCGCTGCTTTCGGTCTGCTTGGCCGAACCGATGCCTGGAGTCGCGTCGGGGTGCTCCTCGAGCGGGCAGCTGGTGGTGTCGGTGGTGTCGTGCTCGTCGCGGGCGAGGCCGGCCTCGGGAAGACCGCGTTGTGCGATGCGTTGTGCAGCGCGGCGAGTCAGGATGGCTGGACGGTGTCGTGGGCTGCGGCGACGCCCGCTTCGACCGTCCCGGGCTTGTGGCCGTGGCGTCGCCTGCTGTCGTCTCTTGACGGCCGCGAGCTTCCTGGGGTGGAGGTCGGGCGTGGCGATCCTGACGCCGCGCGGGTCGCGCAGTTCGACTCGATCGTCGGGCGCATCGGCGATGTCGCCGCGGGGTCACCGGTGCTCGCCGTGATCGACGACGTCCATTGGGCGGACCCGGCCACGTTGGCGATGGTTGTGCACTTCGCGGCCGCGTCGCGGCCGCTACGCGCTTGTCTCATCGTGACGTATCGCCCGGAAGACGCGGGTCCAGGCACGCCTATGGGCGAGGTGGTGCCCTGGTTGCGCCGCCTCGCGATCGAGGTTCCGCTGTCCCCACTCGGTCGAGGCGACGTGGCGGTGTTGGCCGCGGACGTCGCCGGTGGGTTGCGCATCGATGGCGAGCTCCTCGACGCGTTGGTGAACGCGACGGGCGGAAACCCTCTGTTTGTCTCCGAGGTTGTGCGCCAGTTCGGTGGGCGAATCCCGTCGACGCTTGACCGGCTGGCCGGTCCGCCGTCCCCGGCGGTTGCGGCGATCGTTGCCGCGCGGGTGGCACGGTTGTCCGCGCTGTGCCGGGAGGTGCTGGCAGTCGGGTCTGCGATCGGTCGGACCGTCAACGTGGGGATCCTCTCGCGTGTCCTCGCCGTGGACGCGGAGAAGGTGCTGGCCGGACTGGGTGAGGCGGTCGACGCCGCCGTGATCGGCGAGCGCGACGACGGGGAGTTCGAGTTCCGGCACCCGGTGTTCCATTCCGCCATCTACGACGGCTTGGGCACCGCGGGTCGAGCTTCGGTGCATGCACGCATCGCCACCGCGCTGGAGGCGGCGCTGTCGGACGGCGTCGCTGTCGAGCTCGCCGCTCTCGCGCACCATTTCGGGCGAAGTGCACCGCTGGGGAACGCGGCGAAGGCAGCTCGCTACGCCATTGCCGCGGGTGACGAAGCCATGCTGGCGCTCGCGTACGAGACGGCGAGCCGCCGGTACACACAGGCGCTCGCCATGCTCGACCTTGACCCTGCCGCTGGTGATCGCGTCGCCGTGTGCTCGCCCGTGGCGATGCGGACGCCGCCTCCGGACGTCATGCCGACGCCACCCAGGCATACGAAGCCGCGTTCCGACTCGCCGCCGCCGCCGGTCGTGTCGAGGACCTGGCGCGCGCCGCGCTCGGACGCACAGGCGGCAGCGGCATGGAAATCGTGGGCGACGACGAGGCCCGGGAGGTTCTGGAACGCGCTCTGGCCGGCGTTGGCG
>JAPSGP010000268.1 GCA_031177445.1 Acidimicrobiia bacterium | reverse complement strand
CGAAGGCGCGAGCGTCCACGAGCTGCTGGGCCAGGGGCCGGTGGAGCCGTCCCGCGTCGCCGCCGTCGGGCGGGACGCCGCAGCTGCGCTGGCCTTCATCCACGAACGCGGCATCGTGCACCGCGACGTCAAGCCGTCGAACCTCATGTTCGACGATCGCGGGACGCTCCACCTTGCCGACTTCGGCATCGTGCGACTGCTCGGAGGCGCGACCCTCACCGGCACGCACCAGACGATCGGCACGATGGCGTACCTCGCACCCGAACAGCTCCGCGCCAGCGCGGTCGGCCCGCCGGCCGACGTGTATGCACTCGGCTTGGTGCTGCTGGAGTGCTTGACCGGTCGGCGCGCGTTCGACGGATCTCCGGCCGAGACCGGCGCCGCTCGTTTGACGCGCGACCCCGACGTGCCGGGCGCGCTGCCGGCGCCCTGGCCCGCGCTCGTGCGCGCGATGACCGCGCGTGACGAGGTCGCGCGCCCGACGGCAGCAATGGTGCACGACCGCTTGGCCGCGCCGGCCGATGCGCGCATGGACACCCGCACGGCCGTGCTTCCTCCGCACGCCGCGGCGGCGGGAGCGGCGGCAGCCGCGGCCGCCGCCACCGTGCCCGCGTCGGTGGAACCCATCTCGGCGCGCGAGCCGCTCGCGCCGAGCGCGGTCGCCGGGCCTGTGGCACGGCCGCGATCCCGAGTCGCGATGATCACGACCGGCGTGGTGGTGGCGGCTGCGCTCGCCGCCGGCGCCTGGTGGATCGCGCGGGACGACACCACCGGCAGTCCGGCACCGGCGATCACGTCCACCACCGGGGATGTGCCGACGACCGGCTCGCCCGCGCCCACGACGCCCTCCGCACCAGCCACGACTGCCACGACGACGGCACCGACGACCTCGGTGGCCCCGACGACGACCGTGGTCGACGAGCCGGACAATCCGAACGAAGGCCGCGGAAGCGACGGACCCGGCAACGGGCGCGGGAAGGGTGGACGCGGGAACGAAGGCGAAGGCGGCGGCGAAGAGGACGACTAGCGGGCCGCGTCCGGCCCCGGCGCTCGCTGTTCGGCCTCTGCGGAGCCCACCCAACCGAACAGCGCGCTCCAGATTGCGCCCGCAAACATGATCGCGACAGGGACGACGAGAACCATCGCCACGATCATGAGCACGGCACCGGCCATGGCCGGAACGCTACCGCGGCCCGGTGTGAAGTGTGCTCAGGAGACCCACTTGTCTACAATCTCGGCGCATGACGCCCGACGAAACGGACGTCGATCTCGTGCGCCTCGTCCCCGATGATCAGCTTTCGAGTGACGATGACGCGTTCGAATCCGACTTCGATGACCTCGACGACGTCGAGCCGCTCGACGAACGCGCCGGCGACGAGCCGTACGAGCCGGTCTCGCTCGACTTCGTCGAGCTCTACGCCGAGAACTACTCGCACTTCGTGCGGCTTGCCGCCATCCTCGACCCCGAGGAGCCCGACGAGCTGATCGACAAGGCGTTCCTCGCGGTCGCACGCCGCGAGAACCCGCCGACGTCGCGCAGCGCCGCACTGCTCGAGGTTCGCAACGAGCTCGCGATCCAGCGGCGCAACCGCTTCCTGCACAGGCGCCGGGCACTGATCACCCTCCCCGAGTCTGACGACCCGGTGATCGAAGGGCTCGAGCGGCTGCCGGTGTTCCAGCGCGATTGCCTCGTGCTGCATCACTACGGGGCGATGGTCCCGGAAGAGATCGCCGCGGTTTGGCGAACGAGCCCCGACAGCGTGTCCGACAACCTGGACTTCGCCGAGGCGACGCTCGACGCGCAAGAGGTAGCCGACACGATCGGCGTCGGCGATCGCATCCGGCGCGCCATCAACACCGAGCTCGCCGGCTTCGAGGGTGAGCCCGACGTCGACGGCTTCGCCGCGATGCTCGGGCGGCGATCGCGCAAGCCGGCGTTGATCGCGCTTGCAGGTGTCGGCACCGCGGCCGCGGTGATCGTCGCGGTCGCGCTGTGGCGGGCGTCGCCCGCGGGCGAGCCGTCCATCAACGCGGATCGACAGGCTGCGGAGCCCACGACCACATCGAGAGCGACAACGTCGACCACCCGCGCGCCGAGCGTCATCACGCTGCCCGCGAACCGGCAGTCGACTCCCACCACCAGCGGCGGCACGGCCAAGAAGGGCGGCACCGCCACCACCCGGCGGGGCCAGTCCGGGAGCGGCCGCAACAGCGGCGGCGGTGGCACCGGGACCGGTGCCGCGCCTGGCGGGAATCCCGGTGGGAACCCAGGGGGTAACCCTGGCACCAATCCGACGACACCGGTGACGCCGCCGCCGCCATCCACGGATCCCCCGACCACGACCACCACGGCACCTCCAGCGTTCTCCGGAGGTAAGGCGGGCTGCGGTGGGGCGACTTGCAACTTCTCCGGTCGGGCTGCGCCGGGCACGTTGATCTCGATCTCCTCGGCGTACGGGAGCGGCTCGGCGACGGCAGGCCCGAATGGCACCTGGAGTGCGTCGGTGGTCTTCAGTGGCACACCGTTGCTCGGTGACCCGTTTCAGGTCTCGATGACGTCGAATCAGGGCTCGGCGGCAGCCACCGTGTCCTGCGTCCTCGGCCTCTGCTCGTAGCCATCAGTGCACAGGAAACGAGTCCGGCCGCTCGCCTCGTGATCGACTGATCGCGTTCCACGTAGCTGTTGCGACTGCGGCGAACACGGCGTCGCTGGCGCGGGCGAGGGGCGGGCCAGGATCGTCGACGATCTCGATCTCGATCGGAGGGGTGTCCCTGGCTCGGAGCACGCCGAACGAGCGGATGGTGAGGTCGTGCACTTCGCCGACGCCGTCGACGGCGAGCTCCTCCGCCGTCACCCATCCCAGCGCCATGTGGGCGGCGCCGATCGCGTAGGAGCGCAGCACCACTTCGTCGAGCGGATCACCGGCTGCGACCCGCACCGTGATCTGCGCGACCGTCCCGTTTGCATCGACGTCGATGTGGGCACCGGCGAGCGCCCCGCTCGGCGTCGGCGCGCACACGTCGAGTAGCACCCGAGCCACGCGCTCATCGGTCACGAGCTCGGTTCGATCCACCCCAGCCTCGTCGACCGCGCCCTCGAGCAGCAGGGTGTGTTCCGCGACCCCGGCGGCGCGCGCGCTCGATGTCGTCGGCGGTCCCGCGGCAGTGGTGGGCGTCCAGTGCGCATCCAGGTCGAGCGCGTACGGCCATTCGACCGCGACCGGAGCGAGGAACACCTCCGCGCCCGGGCCGGCGGCGACGTTCCCGCGAACGCGCACCGACTGCCCGTCGAGCACCGCGCTGGCGGCGATCGGCGACCGCTTCGGGCCGAGCCGCACGACGTCCTCACGCGAGAACAGCACCCGCACCGGTCGACCCAGCGCCCCCGCGAGCTCGCGTGCAGCCATCGGCGCAATCGACGATTCCTTCCCGCCGAACGCGCCGCCGTTGGCGAGCGGCGTCGCCGGCTCACCTCCGGGCGCGCACCACGAGGCATCCGGCTCGAGGTACGCGGGCTCGACCCAGCTGGTCGCGAGGCGCACGCCGCCGGCCGGGCGCTCCGGCAACGGCAACGGTGGGCACGCGTCGATCGTGGTTCGTCGGCCCTGCACCTTGGCGGCGAGGGCGCGCGCTTCCTGCAGCGACTCGGCCACGACCCAGCTCGTGCCCGCGGCCTCGATTGCCGGTGCGGTCGACCCCGGTGGAAGCGGCACCGCGACGCGTGCGTTCCGCGGCGCCTCGTCGTCGGCGAACCCGCCGCCACCGAGGGCGATGTCGGGCCCCACACGCTGCGCGACGCCGCCCTCGAGCTCGGCCCGCCGGCTCGCGGCGTTCAGGCGGCGATCGGTTCGCGGCGTTCCTGCTGCGGACGCGGCGGCCGCGGCGGCGATCGCTTCGTACACGGTGAGCCATCCCGTGCAGCGGCACAGGTGCGCGGCCAGCGCCCGATCGAGCTGGGCTCGGTCGGTACGGCCCTTCTGCAGGAGCGCCGCCGCCCGCATGACGATCCCGGGCGTGCAGAACCCGCACTGCGACCCGCCAGTGGTGGCGAAGGCCGTGGCCAGGCGGTCACGCACGGTCGAATCGAGACCCTCCACGGTCGTCACCGATCGGGCATGTACGCGACCGGCGGGCGTGACGCATGCCACCCGGGGTTCGCCGTCGACGAGCACGGTGCAGCACCCGCACTGCCCCTGCGGAGCGCATCCGTCCTTCGCCGACACGACTCCCAGCCGCTCGCGGAGCACCGAGAGCAGCGACTCCCCCGGGGCGATCTCGACGTCGACGGGCTTGCCGTTGCAGACGAACATCGCCCGATCGGACATCGCGCTCACGCGGCGGCAGGATAGGGGCATGCCGGCTCCGACCCTTTCGAGACGCGCCTTTCTCGCCACGACCGGCGGGCTCGTCGTCGCCGCGGCCGGCGGGGCGAGCGGACTCGGCATCGGCGGCGCAGGCGCCAGCGCTCCGGCGAAGAAGAAGTACGGCGCACTCGTCCTCTCGACCGACATCCACGCGTCCGAGGCACCACAGCGCCTCGCGTTCGCACTCGCCCGTGGGACGCGCTACGCGTCCGGCCCTCGGGTGCAGCTCGCGTACGGCCCGCAGATCAAGAAGCGCGCGAGGCTCGGCGACTTCGGCTCAACCGTGCTGCACGACCGTGGCCTTCCGAAGGCACGCGGCATCTATACCGCCGACATCGTGGTCCCCGCCCCGGGCCCGTACGTCGCCATCGCGGGCCTGAAGGGGCAGGAGGTGCCGTTCGCCTTCCAGGTGAAGGAACAAGCGGAAGCGCCTGCAACCGGCCAACCTGCACCGCGTGATGCGTCACCCACGCTCGCGTCGCCGCTCGGCGTCGACCCCATCTGCACCCGGAAC
>JAPSGP010000267.1 GCA_031177445.1 Acidimicrobiia bacterium | reverse complement strand
CGACAGCGTTTGCCGATAACTCGACTGTGCGCCTCGCCGGGACGGGCGTCAACCGGTGTCGCCGGGGACGCACGGCTTCGAGTTGCGGAGCCGCACTATGGGAGGATGACCCAAGGACCGCGGAGGACGTCGTGATCGCATCTGTTCACATCGCGGACGTCGGCGCTCGGTCGGCGCTCGGGATTCTTCGTCGAGCACCTCGTCCTGACTCGATCAGCGGCCTGCGGCACGCCAACGTCGCCGTGGCCGCGCCTCTCAGTCAGTCCGGCCGGCCTCCGCCCGACCTGGGAAGGATCGCGCTCATCGCCTTCTGGGACGATGACGACGTCCTCGACCGTTTCCTGGCGACGCATCGCTTGGCGGCGCGGTTGGGCGCGGGTTGGCACGTGCGGCTCGAGCCCATCCGGCGATGGGGCACGTGGCCCGGATTGCCGGACGCGGTGACGACGACGCGAACGGTCGAGCACGATGGCCCGCTGGCCGTGCTCACGCTCGGTCGACTCCGACTGACCCAAACGGTGCGGTTCCTTCGCACGAGCGCGAAGGCAGAGGCGAGCGCCGTCGCGTCCCCCGGTCTGATCTGGGCGACCGCGCTCGCCCGTCCACCCTTCGTTGCGACGTGTTCACTGTGGGAAGCGACCCGCGCGCTGTCGACGTACGCCTACGGGCAGCGCGATCCTGGCCACCCGGACGCGATTGCGGCCCACGCACAGAGGCCGTTCCACCACGAGTCCGCGTTCATCCGGTTCCGGCCCTACCGCTCACAAGGCGCGCTCGAAGGGAAGAACCCGTTGGCGGCGAACTGGATGGACGTATCGAGAACGCCGTCCGGATGAGGGCTATGCGCCGATGGCGTGGAAGCCACCGTCGACGTGGAGCATCTCCCCGGTGGTCGCCGGGAACAGGTCCGACAGCAGCGCCACGCACGCCTTCGCCACCGGCTCGGCGTCCTTGACGTCCCATCCGAGCGGGGCGCGCTCCTCCCAAACCGCCTCGAACTGCTCGAACCCGGGGATGCTGCGGGCCGCGATCGTGCGGATGGGCCCGGCGGCCACCAGGTTCACCCGGACGCCTTTCGGGCCGAGGTCCCGCGCCAGGTACCGCGCCGTCGACTCGAACGCGCTCTTCGCGACGCCCATCCAGTCGTAGACGGGCCACGCCTGACGGTTGTCGAAGTCGAGGCCGACGACGGAGCCGCCATCGGGCATCAGTGGAAGCGCGGCCACCGTGAGCGCCTTGAGCGAGTACGCCGAGATCTGCAGCGCGACCGCGACGTCCTCCCATGGCGCAGTGAGGAAGCCACCGCCGAGGCAGGACTCGGGCGCGAATCCGATCGCGTGCAGCACGCCGTCGATTCGGCCCCCGACCCGTTCCGCCAGCGCGTCGAGGTCGGCTGCGTCGGTGACGTCGAGCTCGACGATCTCGGGGAGCGCCGGCAACCGCTTGGCCGCCCGCTGGGTGAGGCTCATCGCGCGACCGAACGACGTGAGCACGACTTCGCCGCCCTCCGCCTGGACGCGCCGGGCGACCGAGAAGGCGATCGAGGCGTCGTTCAGCACACCTGTCACCAGGATCCGCTTTCCGTCGAGCAACATCGCCAGGCCTTCCGGTCGAACCGTCAGAGCGGCGCGTTCGTATGCCGGCGAGCAGGGCCGATCTCCCGCTTCGTGACCAGCCGTGACAGCACCGCAGCCAGCACTCGCCGCGTGTCGGTCGCCGCAATCACGTCGTCGACGTAGCCGCGCTCGGCGGCGGGGTAGGGACTGGAGAAGCGCGCCTCGTACTCGTGGACGAGCGCAGCCTGCTCCACCACCTGCGCCCCCGAATCTGCCATCGCCGTGAGCCGCTTGCCGTGCAAGATCTGCACCGCGGACGCCGCGCCCATCACCGCGATCTCGGCGCCGGGCCAGGCACCGCACCAGTCGTTGCCCAGCCCTTTGGAGTCCATCGCGATGTAGGCGCCGCCATATGCCTTGCGCAGGACGATGCTCAAGCGCGGCACGGTTGCCTCGGCGTATGCATGCACCAATTGCGCGCCGTGGCGGATCATGCCGCGCCATTCGAGATCGGTGCCGGGCTCGTAGCCGGTCGTGTCGACGAACGTGATCAGCGGCAGGTTGAACGCGTCGCACCACTGCACGAATCGAGCGCCCTTGCGCGAGGCTTCGATGTCGAGCGTGCCGGCCCGCTGCAGCGGCTGGTTCGCGACCACGCCCACGGCCTGCCCGTCGAGCCGAGCCAACCCGGTGACGAGGTTGGGTGCGTACCGAGCGCGTACCTCCAGGAAGGTGTCCTCGTCGAGCACGTCGCCGATGACGTCTCGGACGTCGTAGGAGGCGGTCGCCCGCACCGGCACCACGCCGGCGGCCTTGACGCACTCGCGATCGATGGGGTCGTCACAATCGAGCCGGAGGGGATCGTCGAGGTTGTTGTCGGGGAGGTAGTCGAGGAGCGCGCCGAGTGCACTGAGCGCATCGGCATCGTCGTCGACGACCGCCGCCGCCACACCGCTCCTGGTCCCGTGGATGGCGGCGCCGCCGAGACCGGCCCGATCGATCGGGACCCCGGTGAACTCCGTCACTGTGTCGGGGCCGGTCACGTACGCGAAGGCGTCGGTGGTCATGACCACCTGATCCACCAGTCCCAGCAGCAGTGCCGGGCCCGACACGCACGGGCCGACGACGGCCATCAGCGTGGGCACGACGCCGGACGCGTCGACGAGTGCCCGCGCCACGCGACCCCAGGCATGCAGCGACGCCACGCCTTCACTCACGTCCGCCCCCGACGTCGCCACCGCGCCGACCACGGGGATACCGAGCTCGATGCCGAGGCGCACCGCCCGCTCCAAGGCTTCGCCCTCGGCGACACCGATCGCACCCCGGTGCTTGCCGCCGTCGAGGCGGAACCAGCTCACGGTCCGCCCGTCGAGCTCGCCGATGGACGCGACGACGGCGTTACTGCGCTGCGCCATGATCGGCGCGCCCGGCGCCGGCGAGAAGATCTGGGTCACGCCGATCGCGCCGCGGGAGTCACTCGACTGCGGTGAGCACGAGGGTGGCGTTGTGACCGCCGAACCCGAACGAGTTCGAGAGCGCCGGCTTGCTGCCGATCTCGCGCGGTGCACCCGCGGGGACGTCGAGCTCGATGTCGTCGCCGAGTTGCTCCAGGTTGGCGGTCGGGGGCACCACCCCGTCGCGGATCGAGAGAACGGCGGCGATCGCTTCGACGGCACCGGCGGCACCGATGAGGTGACCGGTGACGCCCTTCGTGGACGTGACCACGGGCGGAGCCTCGCCGAAGACCTTGCGAATTGCCTCGGCCTCGGCGGCGTCGTTCAACGGGGTCGACGTGCCGTGTGCGTTGACGTGACCGACGGCGTCCGGGGCGAGCCCGGCGTCGTCCAGCGCCAGCTGCATCGACGCGGCCGCGCCGGCACCACCGGGAGACGGCGCAGTGATGTGGTAGGCGTCAGCGTTGCGACCGTACCCGGCGACCTCGCCGTAGATGGTCGCGCCGCGCGACTGCGCTCGTTCGAGGGACTCGAGCACCAGCGCGCCCGCGCCCTCGCCGATGACGAATCCGTCGCGCGCGGCGTCGAACGGACGGGACGCGCGGGCGGGCTCGTCATTGCGCGTGCTGAGCGCCCCCATGCGTGCGAAGGCCGCGATGGTCAGCGGTGTCACGGCGGCCTCGGTGCCGCCCGCCATCACGAGGTCGACGGTGCCGTCGCGGATGAGCCGGGTGGCTTCGCCGATCGCGTGCGCACCGGCTGCGCACGCGGTCGCGATGCAGAGGTTCGGCCCGGTCCATCCGAACTGCATCGCCACCACGCCGGCGGTGGCGTTCGGCATCATCATCGGCACGAAGAACGGGCTGACCCGCGACGCGCCCTTCTCGAGATAGATGCGCTCGTTCTCCTCGAGCGTATGCAGCCCACCGATACCGGTGGCGAAGATCACGGCCGACCGGCTCGGGTCGGCGCCGAGGTCGCCGCCGGCGTCGGCGAGCGCGTCGGCGGCCGCACCGAAACCGAGCTGGGTGACCCGGTCCTGGCGACGGGCCTCCTTGGGCCCGAAGTAGGTGGCCGGGTCGAAGTCGTGCACCTCGGCGCCGAAGGTGACGGGAAGATCGGACGCATCGAATCGCTGGATGTCCTGCGCCGCTGACTCGCCCGAGCGCAAACGCTCCCAGAATGCCTCGACCTGCGTGCCGGCGGGCGTCTTCACGCCGATGCCGGTCACGACGACCCGCGGCCGACCGCGGTGGTCGACGGCACTCATGCGCCCGCGCCGACCTTGGTGAGGACGAGGTCGACGGCCTGGCCGACGGTCGCTACGCCCTCGAGATCTTCTTCCGGCACCGAGATGTCGAAGCGCTCCTCGAGGCCCATGACGAGCTCGACGAGGTCGAGGCTGTCGGCATCAAGGTCCTCCTTGAACCGCGCCTCCTCGTTCACGATGTCGGGCTCGACGCTGAGGACCTCGACGGCCACCTCGCGCAGCACTCCGAGTGCCTCGTCACGTTCCATGGATTGATTCCTCCTCGCGGGTGTATGGACTTGCGAGCGTGCTGGGGCGGGTCAGTGTCCCATCCCGAGGCCACCGTCGACCGGAACGAGCGCTCCGGTGACGTAGCCGGCGAGATCGGAGCAGAGGAAAGCGACGACCGCGCCGACCTCCTCGGGTGCCCCGAGCCGGCCCAGCGGGACCGAGTCCTTGGCCCAGGCCTGCCACTCGTCGGGCAGCCCCGAGGTCATGGTGGTCACGATAGGCCCGGGCGCGACGACGTTGCAGGTGATGTTGCGGGGCGCGAGCTCCCAGGCGAGCGACCGGGTCAGGCCCAGCAGCCCGGCCTTGGCAGCGGCGTAGTTGGCCTGGCCC
>JAPSGP010000557.1 GCA_031177445.1 Acidimicrobiia bacterium | reverse complement strand
TCCAATCGTACAGCCGACCGGTCGGGGTCCACGACCGCCTATGGGGTGTCGATGCGGGCGACGCGGCCCGAGCGGATCACGAGCCGGACGTCGCCGATGCGGGCGAGGTCCTCGAACGGGCTCCCGCCGAGCCCCACGACGCCCGGCCCTCCGGTCATCGCCTCGAGGATCGCGTCGGTGCCCAGCCCGGCGTGCGAGAGGTGCCGCGCCTCGCCCGCGTGGATCCCGGGGGGGATCGGCCCGTTGCCGAGATCGGTCCCGTAGCGCACCCGCCCGCCGGCGTCGGAGAACCGACGCAGGTTGTCGACGGCGACCTCCAGCGCGGGCGTACGGACGCCGTACGAATGGATGTCGAGGGTGCTGACGATCACGACGTTGCGCGCGAGGGCCGCGACGACGTCGTCGGACAGGTGCTCGGTCCATGGCGTGTGCGCCAGCTCGTCGACGCCAGCCCCGAGGGCGCGCTCGGTCGTGCCCCGGCAGTGGTGGTGCGCGGCTTGACGCTGGCCGAGCAGTTGCTCGGTCGAGCAGATTGAGACGAGCTCCCCATCGGACGTCGTGGGCCCGGCCGACCAGGGCATCGAGCCGGGTGAGTTTGGCGAGCTGATCGCCGCCATGCGCGCCCAGGTCACCTACGCGAACGTGCACAGCAGCAAGTTCCCGGAGGGCGAGATCCGCGGTCAGATCTGGTCGCGATTCCGCTGACCGGCGATGGGCGGCGCCGACCATCAGCGCGGCGCCGCCCCCGCGCCCCCCGGCGGGCATACGATTCAGCTCGGGACCCGCTAGCCCACACACGCCGAGGGAGCTTCTATGCCCGAGACCACGGACCAGACGTTCTATCGGTCCCCTGCCGCCGCGATCGCCGCGCCGCCCGAGCGGCTCGCGTACGTCGCGGCGTTCGACCCGACTGGCGCGCGCCGTGACGCCATGACGGTGGTTGATTGCGACCGGGGATCGCCGAGCTACGGCGAGGTGGTCGGCTGGACGGAGCTGCCGACCGGCGGCAACGAGCTCCATCACTTTGGCTGGAACGCCTGCTCCAGCGCGCTCTGCCACCAGGGCCACGGCCACAACGGCGCGCTCGAGCGCCGCTACCTGATCGTGCCGGGCCTGCGCTCGTCGCGCACCTACGTGCTCGACACCGGGCCCGACCCCCGGCAGCCGCAGGTCGTGCGGACCATCGAGCCCGAGGAGCTCGCCGAGAAGGCGGGCTACTCCCGCCCGCACACCGTGCACTGCGGGCCGGGCGGGATCTTCATGTCCAACCTGGGCGCCGCCGACGGCGCAGACGGCCCGGGCGGAGTGGCGCTGATCGACCACGACAGCTTCGAGGTCACCGGCGCCTGGGAGAGCGACCGCGGCGACCAGCACTTCGCGTACGACGTCTGGTGGCACCTGAACGAGGACGTCGCGATCACGTCGGAGTGGGCGACCCCGTCGATGATCGAGGATGGCTTGAACCCCGAGGACCTGCTTGGAAGGCGGTTCGGCCACCACCTCGACTTCTGGAGCCTCTCCGACGGCAGGCTGATCCAGCGCGTCGACCTGGGCGACGAGCATCAGATGGTGCTCGAGCTTAGGCCCGCCCACGACCCGCGCCGGACCTGGGGCTTCGTCGGGGTGGTGACTAGCGTCGAAGACCTGTCCGCGTCGGTGTGGCTGTGGTACCGCGAGGACGACCGCTGGATTGCGAAGAAGGTGATCAGCATCCCTGCCGAGCCGGCCGAGGGCGACCGGCTCCCGCCCGCGCTCAAGCCCTTCGGCGCGGTTCCGCCGCTCGTCACCGACATCGACCTGTCCGTCGACGATCGCTGGCTGTACGTGTCGTGCTGGGGAACCGGCGAGCTCAAGCAGTACGACGTCACCGATCCGCACAACCCGCGAGAAACAGGCTCCGTACGTCTGGGCGGCATCGTGAGCCGCACCCCGCACGCCGCAGCTGCCGAGC
>JAPSGP010000059.1 GCA_031177445.1 Acidimicrobiia bacterium | reverse complement strand
GTCGAAGACCCGAGCCGAGCGCAGCGACGCGGAGGCGGCGGCTTTGCCGACCGCCGGAGCAGGAGCCGGAGCTTGCGACGGCGACCAGGCGAAGGCGAGCAGGGGCTCCGAGCGGGCCCCAGGCCGTGCGCGGCGACGCACGGGCGGGTGACCGGTCGCCTTCCGTACGGACCGCGCGCGATGCCGGCCGCGCTCGTTGGGGGGCTGAGAGAAGAAGAAGGGGGTGGCGAGAAGTGGGGCGGAAGGGTGTTGACGGGTGGTGGAATGGGGCGTAGGGTGGTGCGAAGTGGTGATTGGGGGCGCGACCTCCCAGTCACGGGGCGACAAAGGACCAGCGAGGGAGCGGGATGTTCCTCGGGGAGCACCAACACTCCCTGGACGCCAAGGGGCGGGTGATCCTGCCGGCCAAGTACCGCGACGAGCTGGCCGACGGCGCCTACGTGACGAAGGGGCGGGGGCGCTGCCTGTGCGTGTATCCGGCGGAGGAGTTCGAGGAGGTGGCGATGCAGGCTCGGGAGGCGTCGAAGCGGGGTGACCGGGAGCTCCAGGTCGCCCGCACCTTCTTCGCCGGCGCCGCCGAGGTCGTTCCCGACAAGCAGGGCCGCGTCGCCATCCCGCAGCACCTGCGCGACTTCGCCGGCCTCGAGCGCGACGTGATCGTCGCCGGGGTCTTCTCCCGCATCGAGATCTGGGACCGCCAGCGTTGGCGTGAGCGCGAGAGCGAGGGCGACGAGAGCCTGATGGCGTCGGACGAGATTCCCGACTTCGGGATCTGAGCACGAAGCGAGCAGCAATACAGCATCGTTTGAAAACACAGCAGAGGGTCGGGCCTCCGACCAGCCCCCTCGGGGAGCACGGTTGAAGCCCCTACTCCGCCCGCTTCCAGCCGAGTCCGTTATCGGGAGAAAACCGAGCGGCTGCTCTCCTGGGGGGCTGGTCGGGAGCCCGACCTCGCCAGACGTGCAGGGGAGGGGCGTGGAGTTCGCGCATCACCCGGTCATGGGCCGGGAAGTGGTCGAGCTGCTCCAGCCGGTGCCCCGAGGGCTGCTGGTCGATGCCACCGTCGGTGGCGCCGGCCACGCCCGGCTCCTGCTCGACGCTCGTCCCGATCTGCGCCTGCTCGGCATCGACCGGGACCAGCGAGCCGTGGCGGCGGCTCGATCGGCGCTCGCTCCCTACGGGAAGCGGGCGCTCGTCGTCCACGGCGGGTTCGAGAACCTCGGAACGATCATCGACGAGACCAGCGAGGGAGAGATCGTGGGCATCCTGTTCGACCTGGGCATGAGCAGCCCTCAGCTCGACGACCCGGCGCGGGGTTTCTCGTACTGGGCCGACGCACCACTCGACATGCGCATGGACAGCGCGCAGTCGTTGACCGCCGAAGAGGTGGTCAACACCTATCCCCAGATGCGCCTGACGGCGCTGATCGCCGAGTACGGCGAGGAGCGATTCGCGAGCGCCATCGCGCGCAAGATCGTCGAGGCCCGCCCGCTGCACACGACCCGCGAGCTCGTCGACGTCGTGAAGTCGGCGATCCCGGCCCCGGCGCGCCGGCGTGGTGGACACCCGGCGCGCCGGACGTTCCAAGCGATCCGCATGGAGGTCAACCGCGAGTTGCCGCACCTCGAAGCCGGGCTCGACGAGTCCGTGCACCTGCTCGCGCCGGAAGGTCGGATCCTCGTGCTCAGCTATCACTCGCTCGAGGACCGCATGGTCAAGGAGCGGTTCGTCGAGTGGGCGGATCCCGGTGCCGGCGAGCCGGCGCGGCTGCCCGTTCCCGCGGCGCAGCGGCGCAACCCCCTGGTGCGCCTCCTCGGTCGCCGCGCGCGCCGGCCCCGTGACGACGAGGTTCGCGCGAACCCGCGGGCCTCGAGTGCGCGTCTGCGCGCGGCGGAGAAGTTGCCGATCGCATGAGCGCGGCCACGGTCGCCCCGAGGGCGCGCCCGACCGCGCGACGCGCGACAACGACGTCTCGCGCCGCGCGGTCCGCGCCCCACCGCGCACCGCTACGACGCGCACCGGCACGGCCTGCACCGGTCCGGCGCCCGCAGCTCCGGGTCGTCGACGCCTCCGCGGTACGGCGCAAGCGACGCCTCCGCATCGGGCTCTGGCTGTTCACCCTGCTCGTCACCGCTTCACTGGTGGTGGTCGTCGCGTTCCACGTGCTGGTCGCGCAGGGACAGCTCGAGATCGACCGCATCGAACAGCAGACCCGGGTGCAGCAGGAGCGTTACCAGGAGCTCCGCGCGCTGGTCGCACAGCAGTCGTCGCCGGAGGAGATCACCCGCCGGGCCGAAGAGCTGGGCCTGGTGGAGGCGGAGGGGCCACCGATCGCGGTCCCGGGCCCGCCCGACCTTGCGACCCCACCTCCGTCGTCGATCCCGTCGACGACGGAAGGCTGGGAGACGGTGAAGCCCCACCTTGACCCGACCCCGTGAGGGACGAACCGGCCGACCGCCGCGGCCGGCCGGGCAGCAGGCCGCGACCGCGACGCGCCCGCGGCGGAGCCTCTCGTACGCCGAGTATCTCCGCCGCCCGGTAGGCCGAGTACCGCAGCCCGTCCGCCAGCCGCCGAGGCACCCGCGCGAGACCCCCCAGCCGAGGCGCACGCTGACGCCGAACCGCAAGGCGGCACCGGCGCGCAGCGCGAAGCCGAAGCCCGAGGCGAAGAGCACGCCCAAGCTGCGCGTGGTCGCGCCCCCGTGGACGCCGAGCCCGGCGGTCACCCGGCGCCGGCTGCTCGCGCTGCTCGTGGTGTTGCTCCTCCTGTTCGTCGGCGTCGGCGTGCGCCTCGTCGACCTGCAAGCCGTCGGCCGCGAGCGCTACTCGGCACTGGGCGCGAACCAGCGGGTGCGGACGATCCCTCTCCCGGCCGAGCGAGGAAGCATCTTCGACCGGAGCGGTCAGGACCTCGCCGTCTCGGTACCGCACCAGACGGTGTGGGCCGACCCGCGCGTCATCCCCGATCCGGCTGGCTACGCGGCCCAGCTCACGCCGATCGTCGGAGCCGACGAGGCGAAGCTGCGGGACGCGCTCTCGCAGCGCGACAAGGCCTTCGTCTACGTCGCCCGCAAGGTCGACGACGCGACCGTCGCCGAGGTGAAGCGGCTGAAGCTCCCGGGCGTCGACTTCGTGCCCGAGTCGAAGCGGGAGTATCCGAACGGCACGCTGGCGGGACCGCTGCTCGGCTTCGTCGGGACCGACAACACCGGGCTCGGCGGCCTGGAAACGCAGTTCGAGGGCCAGCTCACCGGGCATCCCGGTGAGCTGGTGGTCGAGCTCGACCCGCAGGGTCGCGAGCTCCCCGACGGCGAACAGCAGGTCGAGCCAGCCCGGCGGGGGAGCGACCTTGTGCTGACGATCGACGATTCCTTGCAGTACAGCGTCGAGCAGGCCCTCGTCGAGGGCGTCACCGAGGCGAAGGCGAGCGGTGGCACGTCGATCGTCATGGACGTCCAGACCGGGGACATCCTCGCCATGGCAAGCGTCGATGGTGCGACGCGCGATCGCAAAGCGCAGCCGGCGGGCCCGGATGCGCTCAACCGCGCGGTGACCCATGTCTATCCGCCAGGATCGACCAACAAGGTGATCACGGTCGCGGGCGCGCTCGAGGATGGCGCCGCTACGCCGGATTCGTGGTTCGACACACCGCAATCGATGAGCATCGGTGGGACCGAGTACCGAGACGAGGGGGAGTCGCATCCGGCGGCGATGACGGTCGCCGACATCGTTCGGAACTCATCCAACACCGGAACGATTCAGATCGCGCGGCGTCTGGGCGAAGAGCGGTTCGACGCGTACCTTCGCGCCTTCGGGTTCGGAGCGCGGACGAGCCTGCAGTTCCCGGGCGAGTCCAACGGCACGATCCTTCCGCTGGCGGAGTACAGCGACACCAGCATGGCGTCGATGCCAACCGGGAACGGGATCGCAGTGACGGCCATGCAGATGCTCGATGTCTTCACGACCATCGCCAATGGGGGGTCGACCCGGCCGCCTCGACTTGTCGCTGCGACCATCGACCCCGACGGTGTTCGCCACGACCAACCACCGCTGGCGTCGGAGCGGGTGGTGTCTCCGGAGACGGCAGCTGCCGTTCGAGCGATGCTCGAGACCGTCGTGCAGAGCGGTACCGGGAAGAAGGCGGCGATCGAGGGCTTCCGCGTCGCCGGCAAGACCGGTACTGCGAGGAAACCGCCCTACACCGGGGAGTACGTCGCCTCGTTCGCTGGCTTCGCGCCCGCAGATGCTCCGCGTCTCGCAGCGATCGTAGTCATCGACGAACCCCAGACCGAGTACTACGCCGGCCAGGTCGCAGCGCCGTTGTTCGCTCGCATCATGGAGCTCGCCCTGCATCTGGAGCAGGTGCCGCCGAGCGGCGGGCCGGTACCCTGACGCCGCTTCATGAGCGAGCGGAGAGGACGGCCCGTGCAATTGCACGAGCTCGTCGGCGGAGACGACGTCGTGGGGTGGGTCGGGGACCACGACGTCGAGATCACCTCGATCACCCACGACAGCCGCGGCGCGACGCGCGGCTGTTGCTTCGCGTGCATTCCGGGCGCGGTTGCCGACGGGCACGACTTTGCCGCCCAGGCGGTCGAGACGGGGGCAGTTGCCCTGCTCGTCGAGCGGCAGCTGGACCTTCCCGTCACGCAGGTTCGCGTCCGCAACGTGCGGAGGGTGCTCGGGCCCGTCGCGGCGGCGTTCTACGGCCATCCCTCACGAACCGTGCACTGCCTCGGCGTCACGGGTACGAACGGCAAGACCACCACGACATACCTGCTCGAGCAGATCGTGCGCGCCGGCGGCCGGCGTGTGGGCGTGGTCGGGACTGTCGGCGCGCGCATCGACGGCCTCGACGTGCCGATCGCGCGCACGACACCCGAGGCCGACGATCTGCAAGCGCTGCTCGCGCGCATGCGCGACGACGGTCTCGATTACGCCGCGATCGAGGTGTCTTCGCACGCGCTCGACCAGCACCGCATCGACGGCACGTGGTTCGTGGCCGCGTGCTTCACGAATCTCACGCAGGACCATCTCGACTACCACGGATCGATGGAGACGTACTTCGAGGCCAAGGCGCGACTGTTCGACCCCGGCCGCGCGGCAACGGCCGCGGTGAACGTCGACGACCGCAACGGTCGCGAGATCGCGCGGCGCGCCACCGAGTCGGGCCTCCCGGTCGTGACCTTCGGTTTCACCGACGCCCGCGGGGGCCAGACCGTCGACGTGCACGCCGAGGATCTCGAGCTCGGCGAGCACGGCACCCGGTTCACGCTCGTCGTCCGCAGCACGGGTGCACGCGTGCCGGTCACCACCCGGCTCCTCGGACGATTCAACGTGGCCAATGCGCTCGCTGCCGGCGCCACTGCCCTGGCGGCCGGGTTCCCGCTCCGGGCGGTCACAGCCGGGTTGGAGGCGCCGGTCCAGATCCCGGGACGGCTCGAGCGAGTCGAGGCCGGCCAGCCGTTCACGGTCCTGGTCGACTACGCGCACACGCCCGACGGGCTCGAGCGGCTGCTCGAGGTCACGCGACCGCTCGCCCCCGATGGGCGCGTACTGCTCGTCTTCGGCTGCGGCGGCGATCGCGACCGGGCCAAACGTCAGGCCATGGGGAAGGTTGCAGCCGACGGCGCCGACTTCGTGATCGTCACCTCCGACAACCCGCGCTCCGAGGACCCGCACGCGATCGCAGCGGCGGTGCTCGGTGGGCTCCAGGCGAGCGAGACGCCCCGCCGGGTCGAGCTGGATCGCCGGGCCGCGATCACTCTTGCGTTGCAAGGCGCGCGCCCGGGCGATGTCGTCGTGATCGCGGGCAAGGGTCACGAGACCGGTCAGACCACGGGCGATGTCACGGTCCCCTTCGACGACCGGGTCGTGGCACGGGAGGCGTTGGGAGCGCTGGGGTGGAACTGACCGCAGCAGACATCGCCGCCGCGGTCGGCGGCGAGCTCACCGGGCGCGCCGAGGCGGTGGCGCACTCGTTCGTCATCGACACTCGCCAGCTGGAGGCCGGCGGCTGCTTCGTCGCGCTCGTCGCGGAACGCGACGGGCACGACTTCGTTCCCGACGCCTGGGCGAGGGGCGCGACGATCGCCCTCGTCGGTCGCGAAGTGGCGACGCCGAACGATCGCGCGTCCGTGCGGGTCCAGGAACCGCTCGACGGGCTGCGCGCGCTCGGCGCGATGGCGCGTGACCGCCTTCGCCGTGCGGTCGTCGTCGGCGTCACGGGGTCGGCAGGCAAGACTGCGACCAAGGACCTTCTGACGGCGGCGCTCGAATCCACTCGGACCGTGCACTCGAGCCCGGCGTCGTTCAACAACGAGGCCGGTGTCCCGCTCACGCTCCTCGGTGCGCCGCTCGACGCCGAGGCCGTCGTCGCCGAGATGGGGGCTCGCTTCGCCGGCAACATCGCCGCCCTGTGCGAGGTGGCTCGTCCTGACGCCGGCATCGTGACCAACGTCGGTCTCGCCCATGCCGGGCTCCTCGGAGGCCCAGAGGGGATCGCGCGTGCCAAGGGCGAGCTGCTCGAAGCGCTTCCCGCGCACGGGCTGGCGGTGTTCGAGGCCGGGACGGCCGTGGCCGGCCAGCTGCGAAGCAGCACCGAGGCGCGGGTGCTCACCGTCGGGGGCGAGGAGGTGCCGGGCGCAGACGTCCGCGTCCGCCGGGTCCGTCTCGACGACGACCTGCGCCCGCACTTCGAGCTGGACACGCCCTGGGGGAGCGCGTCGGTGCAGCTCGCGCTACGGGGCGAGCACCAGGTCCAGAACGCGGCTATGGCGGCGGCAGTCGCCGGCGACCTCGGGGTGCCGCTGGACGAGCTCGCGGCCGGGCTCGGGCGCGCGGTCGCGGCGCCCGGGCGCATGCAGCTGCTGCGCGGATCGGGCGGCGTGGTCGTGCTGAACGACGCGTACAACGCCAGCCCACCTTCGACCGCGGCCGCGCTGCGGTCGCTGGCGCGCCTCCCGGTCCGCGGTCGCAAGATCGCGGTGCTGGGCGAGATGCGGGAGCTGGGTGAGCACGCCGGCACCGAGCACGAGGCCATCGGCCGGCTCGCGGCCGAGTGCGGCGTCCGGGTGCTGGTCCTCGTCGGCGACGGCGCCCGGCCCGTCGCCCGGGGCGCGCAGCAGGCCTCGACCCCGCATGCCGTCGAGATCGTCGCGGTCGCGGATGCCGAGGCGGCGCGGGTGGCGGCGTGCGATCTCGTGCGTGCCGGTGACGCGGTGCTGGTGAAGGCGAGCCGCGCGGTCGGGCTCGAGCTGGTCGCCGAGGCGCTCATGGGCGCGGCGGTCGACGCATGATCGCGCTGCTGCTGTCGGCGGCAGCCGCGTTCCTCGTGAGTGTCGCCGGGACTCCGTTCCTGATCCGCGTCCTGCGGGCTCGAGGCATCGGCCAGCAGATCCGCGACGACGGCCCCTTCGAGCATCCGCACCTCGCCAAGGCCGGCACCCCGACCATGGGCGGCATCGCGGTGGTCGCGGCCACGCTCATCGGTTACGTGGTCGCGCACATCCGCACGGAACAGATCAAGTTCGCGCGTACCGGCATGACGATGATCCTGCTGATCGTGGGGTTGGCGATCGTCGGCTTCGTCGACGACTACCTCGGCGTGCGCAAGGGACGGAACCTCGGGCTGCGCAAGCGAGGGAAGACCGCGGGCCAGCTCCTCGTCGGCACCGGGTTCGTGCTGCTGGCGCTGTACTACGTCGACACGTCGACCCATCTGTCGTTCACGCGCCTCCTCGATCTCGACCTCGGCACCTGGATCTGGGCAGTGTGGGCTGTGCTCATCGTCACCGGCAGCTCGAACGCAGTGAACATCACCGACGGCATGGACGGGCTTGCCGCCGGCGCGGCAACGCTGGTCTTCGCCGCCTTCGTGATCGTGACGTTCTGGCAGTTCCGTCACCCCGACGTGTACGGCACGGTGACGATGAACGGGAACGCACCGCCCGGCTTCGCCGCCAACGCCCTCGACCTCGCGGTCGTGGCCGCGGCGCTCATGGGAGCGTGCGCGGGGTTCCTCTGGTGGAACGCGGCACCGGCGCGCGTCTTCATGGGCGACACCGGCTCCCTCGCGTTGGGCGGTGCGATGGCCGGACTGGCCTTGCTCAGCAACACCGACCTGCTACTGCCGATCTTCGGCGGCCTGTTCGTGATCGAGACCGTGAGCGTGATCGCCCAGATCGTCGCCTTCCGGGGGTTCCATCGCCGCGTGCTCAGGATGGCTCCGGTGCACCACCACTTCGAGGTCGGCGGATGGCCGGAGTTCACGGTGATCGTGCGGTTCTGGCTGGTGGCCGGCCTGTTCGTCGCCTTCGGCCTGGGCCTCTTCTACGCCGACTTCATCCGCATCCCCGGAGTCATCGAATGAGCACGCGACGCGCGGTCGTCGTCGGTCTCGGCGTGACGGGCGAAGCCGTGGCGCGGGCGTTGCGGGCGGACGGGGACGACGTGATCGTCGTCGAGGACACCCCCCGCCCTGAATCGGCGGAGTACGCGCGGCGAGCCGGTGAGCTGGCCGGGCTCGGTGTCGCGCTCGTCGAGCAGCCCCCTCCGCTCGAGCTCGAGCGCCTGGTTACCGGTGGTCAGCTGCTCGTGCCGAGCCCGGGGGTGCGGGAGGGCCACCCGATCGTCCGCCGGGCGCGCCAGGCCGGCGTCCCGGTGCGGGCCGAGATCGATCTCGCTGCCGAGCGGGCGTCGATGCGGGGCCAGGTCCTCGTCGCGGTGACCGGCACGAACGGCAAGACGACCGTGACGACCCTCGTGACCGCCATGCTTGCCGGTTCGGGTGTGCGCGCGGTGGCTGCCGGCAACATCGGCATGGCGCTCATCGACGCCGTCCAGACCGACGCCCGCGTGCTGGTCGCCGAGGTCTCGTCCTTCCAGCTCTCGTTCACGTCGAGACAGTTCCGCCCTCGAGCGGCAGTGCTGCTGAACGTGGCCGCCGACCACATCGACTGGCACGGCTCGTTCGACCGTTACGCCGCCGCCAAAGCCCGCATCTTCGAGCACCAACGCGACGACGATCTGTTGGTGTTCAACGCCGACGATCCGGTCGCGCGCGATCTCGCGCAGCGAGCTCCGGCGCGCCGCGTGGGATATGCGACCGCGGCGACCAGCGACGTGTACCACAAAGCAGGCGGGTCGATCGTGGACGACGCGGGTGACGAGGTCGCATCACTCCAGGGCGCGCCATTGCTGGCGCACGACCGCGAAAACGCGCTTGCGGCGACGGCCGCCGCTCGCGCGGTCGGCGCGTCGCGCGCGGGAGTCGAGCGCGCGCTGCGCGAGTTCGAGAGGCTCCCCCATCGCGTCGCGCCGGTGGGCGATGCTAGAGGGGTGCAGTTCTTCGACGACTCGAAGGCGACGAATCCTCACGCCACCCTAGCGGCACTGCGCTCCTTCGACGTGCCCGTCGTGCTGATCGCGGGCGGACGCAACAAGGGCCTCGATCTGGCCGCGCTGCGCGAGGAGTCGTCGCGCCTGCGCGGCGTGGTCGCGATCGGCGACGCCGCGGCCGAGATCGCGTCCGTGTTCCCTGCGTCGATCGAGCTTGCGCGCGCGACGTCCATGCGCGACGCGGTCGAGCGGGCCGCGCAGCTCGCACGACCCGGCGATGTCGTGCTGCTCTCGCCCGCCTGCGCCTCGTTCGACTGGTATCCCGGCGGCTATGCGGAGCGCGGCGACGCCTTCGCGCGCGAGGTCCGCCGGCTCGAGCAACAGGGCGCGGCGTGAGGCGAGCGACCGCGGCGCGAAGCGCCGAGAGCGGGAAGCAATGAGCGCGACGATGACGCTGCGGCAGCGGTGGTCGGCGGCGGGTGAGGCGCGTTCGGCCAACTACGTGCTGCTGGTCGCGACCGTGGGCGTGCTGAACGTGATCGGCATGGTCATGGTGCTTTCGGCGTCATCGGTGTCGTCGCTGACCGACTACGGGTCGGCGTGGTACTTCTTCGAGCGGCAGGTGATCTGGACCGCTGTCGGCGTGCTCGCCTTCTTCGTGACGGCTCGGATCGACTACCACGCGTGGCGGCGGTGGGTGGTCCCGATGCTGGTCGTCAGCATCGGCCTGCTGCTGGTCGTGCTGATCCCGGGGATCGGTATCAGTGTCGGCGGCTCCCGGCGCTGGCTGGGCGCGGGCGCGGTGCGCTTCCAGCCGACGGAGGTGGCCAAGCTGGCGCTGCTGGTCTTCGCGGCCGACCTGCTCACCCGGCGCAAGGACCAGCTCGGCGACTGGCGGGCGACGCTGCGGCCGCTCGGGCTCGTCTTCGTGACCATCGCCGCCCTGGTCGTGATCCAGCCCGACCTCGATTCGACGGTCGTGCTCGCCCTCATCGTCGGCGCCGTGCTCGTCGTCGGCGGGGTGCGGCTACGCCACCTCGCGGCGATCGGTACCGCCGGGGTCGCGCTCGCGACGCTGCTGGCGATGGCCGAGCCGTACCGCCGGGCGCGGCTGTTCGTGTTCCTGCACCCCTCCTCGGATGCCTCGAACACCGGGTATCAGATCACGCAGTCGCTGATCGCCCTGGGGAGCGGAGGCTGGACGGGGGTCGGCCTGGGCGCGGGCCGGGCGAAGTGGCTGTTCCTCCCGAACGCGCACACCGACTTCATCTTCGCCATCATCGGCGAGGAGCTCGGACTGCTCGGGTGCCTGCTCGTCGTCGCCTTGTTCGTCGCCTTCGCCGTGCTCGGCGTGCGCGCCGCCAGCCGCGCACCCGACCGATTCGGCATGCTGCTGGCCGCGGGGATCACCGCATGGGTCGTCGGTCAGGCCGCCATCAACATCGGCGGCGTGATCGGGCTGCTGCCGGTGGCCGGAATTCCGTTGCCCTTCGTCTCGTTCGGAGGCTCGGCGCTGGTGTTCACGATGGTCGGGGCCGGGATCCTCGCCAACGTGGCGCGTCGCGCGCCGTGAGCGCCGCTGCGACGTCCGACCGGCCGACGTTCGCGGTCATCACGGGAGGAGGGACCGGCGGCCACGTGTACCCGGCCCTGGCGCTCGCGGGAGAGCTGGTGGCGCGTGGCCACGCCGTCGACAGTGTGCGCTTCGTCGGCAGCGCGCGCGGGCTGGAGGCAACGGCCGTTCCTGCCGCGGGCTACGCCATCGACCTCCTGCCGGGGCGAGGCTGGCGCCGACGGTGGACGCTCGGGAACCTGCGGGTGGCATGGGACACGCTGATCGCCTTCCTGCGGGCACGCCGGTTGGTGCGATCCCTGCGTCCACACGTCGTGGTCGGGGTCGGCGGGTACGCGTCGCTTCCCGGTGTCGCCGCGGCACGGCTGAGCCGGCTGCCGACGGTCGTCCACGAGCAGAACGCCGCTCCCGGTCTCGCCAACCGCATCGCCGTCGCCTTGCGCGCCCGGGCCGCAATCTCGTTGCCGGGGACACCCCTGCGAGGCGCGGTGCTGACCGGCAACCCGGTGCGGGGTGAGATCGTGTC
>JAPSGP010000266.1 GCA_031177445.1 Acidimicrobiia bacterium | reverse complement strand
AGCCAGTGTACCTATCGGTGATAGGTAGTCAAGCCGATCGGAACGCACTGAATTGCCCGACCCGAGCGATTCGCCCAAGATGGCGGGCGTGAGCGAGCAGCCACTCTCGGAGGCCCCCCTCGATCCCGGGCTCATCATGCAGGTCGGCATGGGCTTCTGGCCGTCGAAGACGCTCCTGTCGGCGGTCGAGCTGGGCCTGTTCACCTTCCTGGGCTCCGAGGCTCGCACCGGTTCCGAGATCGCGGAGGAGCTCGACCTCCGGTCACGCGCCGTGTACGACTTCCTCGACGGTCTGGTCGCGCTGCGGCTGCTCGAACGCGACGGCGCCGGCGACACCGCCCGCTACCGGAACACACCTGAGACCGCCACCTTCCTCGACCGCAACCGTCCCGAGTACATCGGCGGCCTCCTCGAGATGGCCAACGCGCGCCTCTACCCGTTCTGGGCGGGTCTTACCGAGGCGCTGCAGACGGGCACCCCGCAGAACGAGATCAAGCACACCGGCCACTCGATGTTCGAGGAGCTCTATGCCGAACCGGCGCGCCTCGAGCAGTTCATGCAGGCGATGGCGGGCATCTCCGCGGGCAACTTCCACGCGCTGGCGGCAAAGTTCGACTTCTCGCGCTATCAGACGGTCTGTGATGTCGGCGGCGCGACCGGACAGCTGTCGATCATCCTCGCCGGGCACCACCCGCATCTCCGCTGCACGAGCTTCGACCTGCCGGTGGTGGAACCGATCGCCAAGCGCACGATCGAGGCCGCGGGGATGGCCGATCGGGTCACGGTCGCGTCAGGCGACTTCTTCGCCGACGAATTGCCCCGTGCTGACGTCGTGACGATGGGTCTCATCCTGCACGACTGGAACCTGGAGCGGAAGCTGCAGCTCATCCAGGCGGCATACGACGCCATTCCCCCAGGGGGAGCGTTCATCGCGGTGGAGAACCTCATCGACGACGACCGTCGTGAGAACGTCTTCGGGCTGATGATGTCGCTGAACATGCTGATCGAGTTCGGCGACGCGTTCGACTACACCGGTGCCGACTTTCGCGGTTGGTGCGAGAGCGTGGGGTTCCGGTCGTGCGAGGTGCTGCCCCTCGCCGGCCCGGCGAGCGCAGCGATCGCCTACAAGTAGCTCACGCGTCGCCGGTGGACTCGGCGATCGAGTCGTTCGACGACTTCGGAAGCGTGGGGGCGACGACGATGCGAGGTGCCTTGACGTCGTGGGCGGCGTGTGCTGTAGTGCCGATAGAATATCTATAGCTAATAGATTAGCTATCAGTGATCAGTGAACGGCCTGGGGCGTGTGGTACAGCGATCGAGCGCAGCATCCGAACCGGAGCACGTCGACCGGCGCCGGCGGCGCCGGGAGGCCAAGCGGGCCAAGATCGTCGCCGAGGCGTGGGGCCTCGCACGCCGCGACGGCCTGGCGGCGATCTCGTTGCGTGACCTGGCGGATCGGGTCGACCTCCAGCAGCCGTCGCTCTACGCGTATTTCGACTCGAAGCTGGCGCTGTACGACGCGATGTTCGTCGACGGGTACCGCCAGCTCCTCGCGATCCTGGCGCGGCACACGTTCTCCGACGACCCGCGCGAGGCGCTCGTGGAGTTCGTCGAGCTCATCGTTCGATTCTCGACCGAAGACGTCGTGCGTCATCAGCTGCTGTTCCAGCGCACGATTCCCGGTTACAAGCCGTCACCCGAGGGGCGCGAAGTCACGCGCGCGCTCCTCGCGGTGGGCACGGAACGGATGGTCGCCATCGGCGTGACCGATTACGACACTCCGGTCATCTTCACGGCAATGGTCGCCGGCTTCGCCCATCAACAGGTGTTCAACGATCCGGGAGGCGATCGATGGCTCCGCCAGGTTCGTCCGGCAATGGAGATGTTCCTCGCCGAAGTCGATCGGCGTACGAAGCCGAGGAAGGCGAAACGATGACGCAGCAACGAGCGCTGGAACCACAACTCGCCTCGGCTTCGACGGTGAGGGCACCGTGATGCACCGGACCAGCGTTCGGGGAATCGTCGCGACCGGGATCGCGCTCGTCCTCGGGTGCGCGGCGCTGATACCGGCGACCGCGGCCGCCGGGACGCCGTCGCCGTCGACGTCCGAGCAGGCGGCCGAGATCACCAGGATCGTTAAGGACGCGATGTCGTCCATCGGTCTCAAGGCGGTCATCGTCAAGGTCACCAAGGGCGACGAGGTCATCATCCGCAAGGCGTGGGGCGAGTCGATGACCGACGTGCCGGCCACACCGAAGATGCGGTTCCGCAACGGCGCGGTCGCGTACCAGTACCTGGGCAACCTGCTCATGCAGCTCGTCGACGAGAAGAAGGTGACGCTCGACGACACGATCGACGAGTGGTACCCCGACCTACCCAACGCCGACCAGGTCACCCTGAAGATGCTCGCGAACCAGACGTCGGGCTACCCGGACTACCAGTTCGACCCGGGCTGGCGGGAGTCCTTCGGCAGCGACCCGTTCCAGATCTTCACGGTCCAGGAGCGCCTCGACTACGCCTTTTCCCAGGCTCCGTTCTTCGAGCCGGGGACGAACTGGAGCTACGCCCACACGAACTTCCTGATCCTGGGCGAGATCCTCGCCAAGGTCGGCGGGAAGCCGCTCCGCGAGCTCGTGCGGGAGAAGGTCCTCGAGCCCCTGGGCCTGGACGACACCACCGGGACCCAGACCTCCGAGATCCCGAGCCCGGTCCTCCACACCTTCAGCTCCGAGCGCACGGGCCTCTACGAGGAGGCCACGTTCTGGAACACGAGCTGGGGGACGCCGCCCGGGCTCAACCAGACCACCACCATCGACGACCTGGCCACGACCGCGGCCGCGATGGGGTCGGGCAAGTTCCTGTCGAAGAAGAGCGCCGAGGCCATGAACGGCCCGAACCTGCTCGGCTTCGGTGAGCCACAGGAGAATTGCGCGCCCTCCTGCTTCACCCAGACCGAGTTCTACAACTTCGGCCTCGGCGTCATACGCCAGGGCGACTGGCTGCTGCAGACGCCGCTGCTGTCGGGCATCGGCGCGACCGACGCCTACCTGCCCTCGGAGAAGATCTCGATCGCGGTGGCCATCACGCTCCTGCCCGACGCGTTCACAGCCGAGGACAACTACCCCCCGAACCCGAGCAAGACGCTCTTCGTGGAGATCGGGAAGTACCTGGCACCGAACCACGCACCGCCGACCCCGCCGGCCTCGTCGTGAGCCGCACCGGTGCCTCGCTCGTAGGCGCGCTCGTCATCGCTCCGATCTGCTTCCAGCAGACCGAGTACTACAACTTCGGGCTCGGAGTCGTCCGCGTGGGCGACTGGCTGCTCCAGGACCCGCTGCTGTCGGGACTGGGAGTGGTCGAGGCGTACCTCCCGTCCGAGAAGATCGGCATCGCCATCGCCACGACCCTGGAGCCGGGTGCCTTCGGCCCGGAGGGCCAGTACAAGAACCCCGCCAGCGCGATGTTCAAGGAGATCGGAGCGCTCATGGCGCCGGACGACGCGCCGCCGGTGAAGCCCGCCACATGATCGGCATGAGCCGCCGCGCCGTCGCGGCGATCGCGCTCGCAGTCGCGCTCATCGTCGCGTCGTGCAGTTCGTCGTCGGACGACGACACGCCGGCCGCGACGTCGGCCCCGAGGTCGAAGCCGCCGGCGTACGCCACCGCGCTGCAGACCGAGATCCCGCAGCTCATGGAGGCGAACGCCATCCCCGGCGTGGTCTTGCTCATCCGTTCGCGCGACGAAGGCAACTGGTCGTCGGCGTTCGGCACGAAGGCCATCGGCGCGGACGAGCCGATCACGCTCGACGACTACCTCCGCATCGGCAGCAACACCAAGACGATGACCGCGACCGTCATCCTCCAGCTGGTGCAGGAGGGCAAGCTCTCGCTGGACGACCCGATGTCGAAGTACGTCGAAGGCTTCCCGAACGGCGACCAGATCACGATCGCGCAGCTCGCCGAGATGCGCAGCGGGCTCTACGCCTACACGTCGGACCTCGGGTACAACCAGACCCTCGACGACGACCCGACGAAGGCGTGGACGCCGGACGAGCTCCTGGCGACCGCCCGCCCCCAGCCGGCCCTCTTCCCGCCGGGCCAGCAGTTCGACTACTCCAACACCAACTACGTGCTCCTCGGGGTCATCATCGAGCAGCTGACCGGGAAGTCGGTCGCCGAGAACTTCGAGGAGCGCATCTTCGAACCCCTCGGGCTCGACGACACCTCGTTCCCGGCGCGGGACGACTCGTCGATCCCCGACCCGCACCCGCGGGGTTACCAGTTCGGCACGAACGTCGCCGACATCGACTCCTACGCCGTGCCGCCCGCCGAGCTGCCGGCCGCGCTCGACGGGTCCCTCCCGCCGATCGACGACACGGTCATCAACCCGTCGGCGTTCTGGACCGCCGGGGCGGTGATCTCCACCCCGGCGGACGTCGCCGACTACGTCGAGGGGCTCGTGGGCGGCGAGCTGCTCGACGAGCGCACGCAGGAGCTCCGGATCGCGAGCATCCAGCCGACCGATCCGACCAAGCCGACCGGCTACGGCTACGGCCTCGTCGAGTTCCGCCCGTTCCTCTACGGCCACGACGGTCAGGTCCCGGGGTTCTCCACGGTCATGGCGTACGACCTCGACGCCGACATCACCATCGTCATCGGCACGAACCTCGCCGCGTCGCCGGTCGACGGCGAGAACGCGGCGATCGTGATCTACAAGGCCGTCGCCGCCGCCCTCTACGATGCACCGCCCGCCGGAGGCGAACCGGCATCGACTGGGCGGCACTGATCTTCTACGGAGGCATCGTGACACGTCGGACAAGCTGCCGGAAGCTCGTCGCAACAGGTGTCGGCATCGCGCTCGGGTACGCGGCGCTGCTGCCCACGGCCGCGACCGCAGGCGCGCAATCGCCGTCGC
>JAPSGP010000556.1 GCA_031177445.1 Acidimicrobiia bacterium | reverse complement strand
GGACGGATACTTCGAACAGCCCGACGCGACCACCGCCGCCCTGCGCGACGGCTGGTACCACACCGGCGACCTGGGCTCGTTCGACGGCGAGGGCTATCTCTCGATCGTCGGCCGGGCCCGCGACATCATCCGGACGGGGGGCGAGACGGTCGCCCCGGGTGAGGTCGAGGTCGCCGTCGCCACCCACCCCGCGGTAGCCGAGGTCGCAATCGTCGGGATCCCCGACGTGCAGTGGGGCGAGGTCGTGTGCGCGGTCGTCGTGCTCGCCGACGGCGGCGAGCTCGACCTCGCGACGCTGCGCGCGCACTGCGCCGAGCAGCTGGCCTCGTACAAGCATCCGCGTCGACTCGAGCTCGCGACCGAGCTCCCCCGGACGCCCGCCACCGGGCAGGTCCAGCGGGCGCTCCTCGTCGAGCGCATCGGCAGCGGAGCGCCGGGCCGACCCTGACTCTTGCGTCAGGTTCCCGCGAGGAGTATGGAAATGGTCGAGCGCTTGCACGCGAGAGCTTCGGGGGGAGCCAATGCAACGCACGTCGCGCACTCGAACGGCGGTCGCTCGATTTGCCGCACTCGTCCTCATCGCGAGCCCTGCTGTCCTGGCGGCAACCGCCGGCACGGCCATCGGCTCAAACGTCGTTGCCGGCGGCGGGTCGTGCGAGAACGACACCGGCGTGAGCGACGACGAGATCAAAGTCGGAGTGATCGTCCCGCAGTCCGGACCGCAGGCGACCTCGTTCTCGGCCTCGCTGAACGGCATCAAGGCGCGCATCAACAAGGCCAACGAGGAGGGCGAGATCGGCAACCGCAAGATCACGCTGGTGGACGTCGACGACGCCGCCGAGAACGCCCGCAACCTCACGGCCGCGCAGCAGCTGGTCGAGCAAGAGGGCGTGTTCGCGATCCTCGAGGTCAGCAGCGCCGCCGAAGGCGGGGCCCGGTACCTGAACACCCAGGGTGTGCCGGTCGTCGGCTGGCACGTCGGCGTTCCCGCGTTCGGGAAGTACAAGAACTTCTTCAGCTGGCGCAACACCGTTCCGCCCGACCCGCTCGAAGTGGTCGACACTCGCAATCCCGACATCCTGAAGGAGCTCGGAGCGACGAAGATCGCGCTCGTCGGCACCAACCAGTCCTCCAGCGCGAACTTCATCAACAAGATCGACCGTGCGATCAAGAAGACCAAGGGGCTCGAGGTCGTCTACAAGACCACCGATCTCTCGACCGCCGACCGTGAGTTCACCGGCGTCGCCCAGGAGATCAACGACTCCGGCGCCGACGGCATGTACACGGGCATGGACTTCCTCCAGAACACCGCCTTGAACTCGGCGCTCCAGCAGGCCGACGTGAACATGAAGGCGGTGATCTTCCCCGGCGGGTACGACACGCGCACGCTGTCCTTGCCGGGCATGGAGGGCGTGTACTTCGGCGTCGAGTTCAAGCCATTCGAGCTGAACCCGCCTGCATTCCAGGAATATTCGAAGTGGATGGAGCGGCTGGGCGAGCAACAGTTCCGCGGCCAGATCCCCTACATCGGCTGGCTGTCGGCCGATGCGTTCATCCGTGGGATCCAAGCGGCGGGGAAGAACTGCCCCACACGTGACGCCTTCATCAAGAAGCTGCGGAAGGTGAAGGGCTACGACGCCAATGGCGCATTCATCCCCGTCGACTTCAACGAGATCTTCGGACGCACCTATTACTGCGTCTACTACGTGCAAGTGCAGAACCAGCAGTTCGTGCCGCAGTTCGACGGCGAGCCGTTCTGTGCCACTCGTGTCATCGACCACGGGAAGGTGAAGAAACTCACTCCGGAGCAGCAGGCCAAGGGCTGAGCACCGTGCACCGTGACTGCGGCCGCTGACGAGGTGCGCGCGTGACCGGACTTGTCGTCGCGGGCCTGGTGCTCGGCAGCATCTACGCGATCTCGGTGCTGGGCCTCGTGCTCACGTACCTCTCGTCGCGGGTGT
>JAPSGP010000265.1 GCA_031177445.1 Acidimicrobiia bacterium | reverse complement strand
CGCGGCTCCTGCGCTAGGAGGGAAAAGGACCTAGGAAGCCGCGGAGGCGGCGGCTTTGCCGACCGCCGGAGCAGGAGCCGGAGCTTGCGACGGCGACCTAGGAAGCGATGAGTTGGTCGTGGCCGGTGGTGTGCAATCTGCTGCGGCACCGCTCGTTGAGCCCGGTGAGCTGTAAGCGCCGGCCCCCGGCCGCGAGCCGCCGCTGGGCGCGCTCGATCGTGCGGAGGCCGCGGTTGTCGTCGATGCGCTCGACCTGACGAAAATCGAGCAGGACGTCACCGTCGTCCTGCTCGACGAGCAAGGCAACGAAGTCGGACAGCTCCTGTCCCGATCGCGGATCGAGCTCGCCGGCGACGCTCACGAGCCAACCGTCGAACGTCTCGTGCGCCATCAGGCGGAGCGCCGACGTGATCGCCACGATCCGAGCATTCCCCGGTGACCGCGCGGCCAACCGATGGAAAGTTCTGCTATTCGAGCACGATGGCTTGGTCGAGCCCGGTGAGCTCGAAGACCTGTCGCTGCGATTCCCGCAGGTTCACGAGCACGAGCTTCCGGCCCTCCGGTTCGAGCCGGTTGCGGACCTCGGCGAGTGCCGTCAACCCGCTGGAGTCGATGAACTCCAGGCCTGCACAGTCGACCCGGAGGTCGCCCTCGGTCGCCCCGCGAGCGTCCTCGAGTGCGGCCCCGAGCTCGGCCGCGTTGGAGAGGTCGACCTCGCCCGACACCGCGAGCGCGCAGTCCCCACCGCTCGCCGGTTCGCGGCGTTCGAGCCGGAAGCGGCTCTCGGTCATCCTGTCTCCCTCGTCCCGCCAGATACGGCAGAGGTTCGGAACTCCATCAGCACGGCCGGCGGCTGCCGCGTCCCGCGTCGGCAGTTCACGGCGCTGCGCGGTGGGCGCCACCGTACCACCGGCCCTTCCCGCGCCTCCGGCCGCGATTCCGGGCCAGGCGGGGCGTGGGGCACGCGTCGCGGGGCCCGATCCTCAGCCGTCGAAGAGCGTCGGCGGGCTTGCCGCGACCGCGTCCTCGATGGCGAGGATCCGCAGCTTCGTGCTGACGCCGCCGTGCGCCGAGAACCCGCCGATCCGGCCCCCGGCAGCGAGCACTCGGTGGCACGGGACGATGATCGGGAAGGGGTTTCGGGCCAGGGCGCGACCGACCTCCACCGCGGCGCTCGCTTCGCCGACGCTGACGGCCACGTCGCCGTACGAACGCGTCGTTCCCCGGGGGATCGCGCGGGTCACGTCATACACGCGGCGGTCGAAGGCCGGCACCCCGCGCAGGTCGAGATCGACGTTCGTGAAGTCGTGCAGCTCGCCGCGGAGATGGGCCACGATCCCGTCGATGGCCGGCTGGACCTCCGGCGGGGGCGGGGCCTCACCCGCGCCGGGCCCGACTGCGCCGCCGGCGCGGCGCATGAGGCGCGCCCGCGTGGCACGGTCGTCGGCCTCCGGCAACTGCACCGCGACCACGACCCCGTCGCGCCACGCGATCCCGCACCGACCGATGGCGGTATCGAACAACGAGAGCCCGCCGGGCGTCATGATCCGGTCCGGCGTCGAAGGGCGCGTCGCAGCGCGGGCGCGAGATCGCCGCGGTCGTCGGTGGTGACGGCGTCGAGGCCGAGCCATCCGGCGAGGAGCGCGAGCTCAGCCGCGAGCTCGGACGCCGCCTGCGCTCGGTTGGTCCCGGGTTCGGCCCATGCCGCCCGGACACGCAGGGCGCCGGCCCGGCGGTCCGACTTCAGGTCGACCCGGGCGACGAGCTGGTCGCCGAGCAGGAACGGCAGCACGTAGTACCCGAAGACGCGCTTCGGTGGCGGGACGTAGATCTCGATCCGGTAGTGGAACCCGAACAGACGCTCCACACGGGCGCGCTCCCATACGAGCGAGTCGAACGGGGCCAGGAGCGTCCTCGCGCCGACGCGGCGCGGCAGTGGTGCCTCGGGATGGAGGTAGGCGGGCTGCTTCCAGCCCTCGACCCGCACCGGGACGAGCTCGCCGTCGGCCGCCATGGCCTCGACCAGAGGCCGGGCCTTGGGCACCCGCTGCCGGTAGTAGGCAGCGAGGTCCGCGGCCGTGCCGACGCCAACTGCCCGCGCCGCCCGGCGCAGCAGCTCGCGCCGGCCCTCCTCCTCTGATGGCGTTGGTGCCTCGATCACCACGGCAGGAAGAACACGTTCGGGCACGTCGTAGATGCGCTCGAAGCGGTTGCCTCGCACGGCGGCGACGTCACCGGTCCAGAACAGCGCCTCGAGCGCCCGCTTGGGCGCGTCCCAGCCCCACCACGGACCGGTCCGGCGAGCGGCCGCGCCGTCGTGCAGATCGCTTGGAACGACCGGGCCGCGCTGCTCCACCGCCTTGCGCACCGAGCGCAGGTAGTCCGGGTGCTCCCGCATGAACCGCACGATGCCGCCCCAGGCTGCGCCGCGCCGGGCGTCTTCCATCTTCCAGCGCAGCGCCGGCTGCGTGTCGACCGGCAGGAAGCTCGCCTCGTGCCCCCAGTACTCGAAGACCTCGCCGCTGCGATGCAGCCAGTTCGCCAGCGCCGAGCGGTCGTACGGTCCGAGGCGAGCGAAGAACGTCATCTCGTGGGCCCGGGCAAGCACGTTGACCGTGTCGATCTGCACCGCGCCCAGCCGCTCGAGGACGCGGCGGAAGTGACGCCGGTCGAGGCGGGCTCCCGTCACCCCGGGCCGGCGGTCGCCCAACCCCTGGGCGCGGAGTGCGATGCGCCGCGCCTGAGCGGTGCTCAGCTCCTCCATCGCTGGGATCGTGGCGCGGATCTACTCGCTGCGCACGCGAGCAGACTCGAGCGTCTCCTTGATCACAGCGATCCCGTGGTCCATGAGCTCGCTGACGCGGGGCGCGATGTCGTGTGGGAGAACGTCGGTGATCCACACGAACCGGCTGCGCTGGTCGCCGTCGCCGAACACTTGGGCCGACGCGTTGTGGTGTGTGCTGGCGAGCGGGCCGTCCACCACCGTGTAGGCGAGCCGCCGCGTCTCGTCGTCGATGCCGACGAGCACCTCGCGGGCGACGGCGCCGTTGAAGAACGTCACCACCCGGACGTCGTCGCTGTCGAGCTGCGAGTCGACCACGAACCCCGGCACGAGTCGTTCGTGGACGGCGCCGAAGTCCCGCAGCGCCGCCCACACGTCTTCAGGCCGAGCTGCGATCTCGATCTCCTTGCTGATGGATGCCACGTCGCTACTGCTCCTCTTCGGATCGGATGGGCCAGCAGATCTCGGTACGGAACTCGTCGGGGTCGGCGGTCTCGGCGGGGCCGACGAGGTAGAGCTCGCGTACCGGGAGCTCGCCCGGCTCGGCGTTGGCGCCAACCCACGCGCCGAGGTGCCGGTAGGCCTGCTCGAGGTCGTCGTAGCTCCCGCGGTGCGCGAGCACGGCCACCTCGGTGGCAGGCAACTCCCCAAGAGCGACACCGGCCGCGCGCGCCGACGACGAGAGGAGCGGCGGCGCGGCGATCTGAACGAACGCCACAACGTCTTGCTCGTCGTCGTCGGCGAGCGGCGGGTAACAGCCTCCGAAGCAGCCGTCGACGACGGCACCACTCGTGGCCGCTGCCTCACCGAGGACGGTCCGGGCCTGCGCCAGGAACGGCTCCCACTGCGCTTCGCTCACCGTGCCCGCGTAGGTGAGCACCGTGCGCGCCGGCTCGGGCCGTCGATGCACGGGCGTGTGGAGCGCGGGCGCCTCGAGCGCGATCGTGAGCTCGTCGATCGCCTGTTGGGTCGCCACCAGTCGTTCCTCCAGGACGGCGCCGTGCTCGGCGAGGACTTTCCGGGTGACGGCCGGGTCGCGGGCGTCGAGCACGTGCTTGACCGCGTCGAGCGGGACGTCGAGCTGACGCAGCCGCCGGATGATGGCGGCGTCGGTGAGCTGCGCCACCGAGTACGACCGGTACCCGGTGCGCGGATCGACTTCGGCTGGCACGAGGAGCCCCGCCTCGTGATACGCCCGCAGCGCCTTGATCGACAGCCACGAGGCCCGTGAGAACTCGCCGATGCGGAGCAGGTCGTCGGACATGGCCCCATCCTCCGCTCTCCCCCGAGGGGAGAGTCAAGCGCTGTCGCGGTTCGGTCGCGGCGCTGCGGAACGCGGTCGTCGGCGGCACCTGCGGTCCAGCTCGATCGCGCGTGAGCACGTGTCGGCCGTGGGTGATTCGGTCGAATTGCCCCCGGGCATCATCGCTCGGGGGATACGCCGCGCCCTTCAACTCGAACGACGCGCCCGCGAACGTGCCGCCCCTGGGCCTCGGGTGGGCAGGGAGACCCGAAAGCCGGACGGGCGGCACGCTCGTGTTCCGTACCCAAGACGTTCGAAGCATCAACATGCACGCGACGTGTGCTGCCACACTGCTGGCCGTATGGTTCCGGCCGTCCTGTTGCCGCAGCTGCGACCGGCACGCGACTTGGCAGACCGCCACGACGCCGAGCCGCTCGACCTCGACGCGCTGGCGAGCGCAGCGCGCGTGTCCCGGTACCACTTTGCCCGGTGCTTCGCCGCCATCTACGGCGAGACACCGATGCGCTACGTGACCCGACGGCGCATCGAGCGGGCACAGGACCTGCTGCGATCCGCAAACCTCACCGTGACGGAGGTCTGCATGCTCGTAGGGTTCTCCAGCCTCGGGTCGTTCTCGTGGCGCTTTCGTGAGCTCGTGGGCGAGTCGCCGACCGAGTACCGCGACCGGTGGGCCCACGGCGGTCCGCACAAGTGGCAAGGCCGAGGACCGCAATCTGGGAGAAGCTTGTCGGCCGAGTGATCCCTACCCTGGCCACATGATCACGGACGTTTCGCTTGCCACGGTGTGGGTCACGGACCAAGACGAGGCGAAGGCCTTCTACATCGACAAGCTCGGCTTCCAGGAAACGGCGGACGTGTCGATGGGCGACGGC
>JAPSGP010000555.1 GCA_031177445.1 Acidimicrobiia bacterium | reverse complement strand
CCACGGCATCGAGCTCGCGATCGACAACCTGGACGGGTCGCTCGACGCGACCGGCGGCCAGCTGCTCGGGCACGACGTCGAGCTGCAGCAGGAGGACGACGGCTGCTCGGTCGAGGGCGGGCAGGCCGGCGCGACCGCGCTCGTCGCCGACCCGTCGATCGTGGCGGTCATCGGGACGAGCTGCTCGAGCGCCGCGCTCGGCGTCGCCGACCAGATCATGTCCGACGCGGGATACCTGCTGTTCTCCCCGTCGAACACGAACCCGGGTCTGACCTCGGAGGAGGCGCACCAGGCCTTCTACGCGCGGACCGCGCACAACGACAAGATCCAGGGCGCGATCGTCGCCGAGTACGTGTTCAACGAGCTCGGCATCGACACGGCGGCAACGATCAACGACGAGAGCCCCTACGCCGACGGACTGGCCGCGGCCTTCCGCGACAACTTCGAGGCGCTCGGCGGGACGATCACCGCGGTGGAGCAGGTGAACAGCGGCGATACCGACCTGGGCCCGGTGCTTCGGAGCATCGGCGAGGGCAACCCGGGCGCGATCTACGGGCCGAACTTCAACCCGGTCTGCGCCCTGACGTACACGCAGGGCCAGGACGTCCTACCGGCCGGCACCGTGCAACTCGGGTCGGACGGCTGCCTGGAGTCCAGCTTCCTGGAGACGGCCGGCAGCGCCACCGGCGACTACTACGCGTCGTCGCCGGACCTGTCCGTGTTCCAGAGCGGCGAGTTCTACAGCAACGACTTCCTGCCGGCGTATCAGGACCAGTTCGGGACGGAGCCCACGTCGGTCTTCCACGCGCACGCCTACGACGCGGCCAACATCCTGTTCGACGCGATCGAGCAGGTGGCCGTGGACGACGGCAGCGGCAACCTGCAGATCCCCCGCACGGCACTGAAGGACGCCGTGTTCGCGACGGAGGGGTACGAGGGGGTCACCGGGATCGTCACGTGCAACGAGTTCGGTGACTGCGCGACCGACGTCACGATCGGTATCTTCCAGTACCCGAACTGGCCGGTCGAGGGCGGCGAGAAGCCGGACACCCCGGTCTACAGCGACACGAAGTCGCTCGACCAAGTCCTGTAGCGGCCTCGAGCGAGACGCGCGCTGCGGGTGGGCGTTCTGCCCACCCGCGGCTGCGTCGGGGATGGGCTAGGCTCGCGCAACATGGAGACCGAACCGCGCGTCGAGCAGGTGCGGCTTGGCCGCCTGGAGCGCCTCCCGTGGCGCAAGATCGTCCTGATCGTCCTCGGGGCGACGATCGTCGCCACCGTGGGGATCGGGGCGTTCCGAACCCTCACGCTGCCCGCCGGCGAGGGCTACTCGACGAACGCGTGGAAGGACTTCATCGTGCTGGGCGTGGCCCAGGGGTCGATCTACGCGCTGATCGCCCTGGGGTACACGCTCGTGTACGGGATCCTTCGGATGATCAACTTCGCCCACGGCGAGGTGTTCATGTTCGGGGCGTTCGGGTCCTACTTCTTCGCGAACGCGTATGGGGACAGCGGCTTCCTCGACCGCCAGCCCGTGCTCGCGCTCACGATCATCTTCCTGATGGCGATCCTCACGTCGGTGACCGTCGCGGTGCTGCTGGAACGCATCGCGTACCGGCCCCTGCGCGGCGCACCACGGCTCGTGCCGCTCATCACCGCGATCGGGGCCTCGCTGTTCCTGCAGAACTCGGCGCGTGGGTTCTTCGGCGCCCAGACGCGCGGCTACGCTAAGCCCGGGTTCCTCGACGGTGGGTGGGAGATCCTCGGCATCGGGTTCCCGCGCATCCGAGTGGTCGTGTTCATCGTGGCGGTCGTGTCGGTGGTGCTGCTCACCCTGTTCATCTCGCGGACGACGACCGGGAAGTCGATGCGGGCCGTGGCCGAGGACAGCGAGATCGCGAGCCTGATGGGGATCAACGTCAACCGCGTGATCGTCGTCACCTTCGCGATCGGCGGGGTACTG
>JAPSGP010000264.1 GCA_031177445.1 Acidimicrobiia bacterium | reverse complement strand
GCGGCGGGGAAAAAGAGGTGGCGATCCGGTATACTTTCGGGGTTCGATCGTAAGAAAGAACCACCCACCGGTCAGGGGCCTGGAGACGTGGGCGCAAGCCCACGTTTTTTCTTGACCGGGGGCGCAGGGCCTGACGGCGATAGGGCCCTGTGGCGACAGGACGGAGAGCGCCGGACGCACTGGAGGTGAGCGGGATGCGAGAGCCGGTTGAGACCCTCGCGGCCGCCATCGCCCCCGAGCTCGAGGCTCTGGGCCTGGAGCTGTTCGACGTCCACTTGACCGGCTCCGGCCGGACGCGCGTGGTGCAGGTCCTGGTCGATCGCGAAGGCGGCGTCGACCTCGACGCCATCACCGCTGCCAGCGAGCGCATCACGCGGCTCCTCGACCATCGCGATGTGCTCCCGGGCCCGTTCGCGCTCGAGGTCAGCAGCCCCGGGCTCGAACGGCCGCTGCGCCGGCCCGACCACTACCGCGGCGCGCTCGGCGAGCTCATCTCGGTCAAGGTTCGCGACACCGAGGGAGCGATCCGCCGTTTGCGGGGCGACCTCGAGCATGCCGACGACACCGGGATCACGATCGCGACTGGCGGCGCGGCCGCGTCCGAGCACATCGGCTACGACGACATCGTGCAAGCGCGCACCGTCTTCGAGTGGGGCACGGCGTCCGAGCGTGGCAAGGGCGCGAAGAAGGTGAAGACATGAACTCCGAGATGATGGAAGCGCTCGAGAACATCGAGCGCGAGAAGGGAATCTCCGTCGAGATCATGCTCGAGGCGTTGGCCAACGCACTCGTGACGGCCTACAAGCGGTTGCCGAACGCGGCCGAGGAGGCCTTGGTCGAGATCGACGTCGAGACCGGTGACATCCGCGTGATCGCCCAGGAACTCGACGAAGAAGGCAACGTCACCCGGGAGTGGGACGACACGCCCGAGGACTTCGGCCGCATCGCCGCGCAGACGGCCAAGCAGGTGATCCTGCAGCGCATCCGCGAGGCCGAGCGCGAGATGAAGTACGAGGAGTACGCAGGGCGCGAGGGCGACATCGTCACCGGCATCATCCAGCAGACCGATGCCCGGTACACGCTGCTCGACCTGGGCAAGGTCGAGGCGCTGCTCCCGCAGGCCGAGCAGGTGCCGAACGAGCGCTACGAGCACGGCGCCCGCCTCAAGGCCTACATCGTCGAGGTCCGCCGCACGGCCAAGGGCCCGCAGATCGTCGTGTCCCGCACCCACCCGGGACTGGTCAAGCGGCTGTTCGAGCTCGAGGTACCCGAGATCGTCGACGGCGTCGTCGAGCTGAAGGCGATCGCCCGTGAGCCCGGGCATCGCACGAAGATCGCGGTGGCGTCGAACGACAACAACGTCGACCCGGTCGGGGCGTGCGTCGGCGCGCGCGGCTCGCGGGTGCGCATGGTCGTCAACGAGCTGCGGGGCGAGAAGGTCGACATCGTCCCCTACAACGATCAACCCGAGGACTTCGTCATGAAGGCGCTGGCGCCGGCACGGGTGCGCGAGGTGCGCATCCACCAGGACACCGGTACCGCCGAGGTGATCGTCCCCGATTTCCAGCTCTCGCTCGCCATCGGCAAGGAGGGCCAGAACGCCCGCCTGGCCGCGCGACTCACCGGGTGGCGGGTCGACATCAAGAGCGAGACCCAGCTCCAGGAAGAGGAGTCGGGCGCGGCGGTCGAGTACGCCGAAGGCGAATGGGTGAAGAACGAGGCCGGCGAGCTCGTGTGGCAGCCAGCGGGTGGGGGCGAGGCGATCTCGGCCGCCGAGGCCGGCTACGCATCGCCCGACCCGAGCGTGGTCGCAGCCGCGACCGAGGGAGCTGCGAACGAGGCCAGCAGCGAATCCGCCGGGGAATCGCCCAGCGAATCGAGCACAGCACCTGCCGCCGAATCGAGCACAGCACCGCCCGGCGAATCGCGCACGGCACCTGCCGGCGAATCGGGCACAGAACCGGTCGCCGAATCGGGCACCGAACCGGCCGCTGAATCCGACGGCGATTCGGCGCGGGCAGCCGACGAGGTCAAGGTGGACGTAGCGGAGGAAGGGAGCTGACGCGTCGCTGAGCGCATGTGCGTCGGGTGCCGCCGGATCACCGATCCGTCGCATTTGGTACGCATCGCACGAGCACCGGACGGTGCGCTGACGGTCGGGCCCGGTCCCGGCCGGGGGGCGTGGCTCTGCGGCGAGCCCGCGACGGCCGGGTGTTTCGACCAGGCGGTACGCAGAGGGGCGCTGGGGCGGGCGCTGCGCTCCGAAGTCACGAAGGCGGAGCTCGCGGAGCTTCGCGCGAAACTGGTAGGCCGCACGGGCGGCTGAGCAAGCGAGAGATATGGCAACGAAGAAAATTCGGGTCTACGAGCTGGCCAGGGAGCTGGGTGTCGACAACGCGGTCGTCATCGAGCTCGCCGACGAGCTCAAGATCGGCGTGAAGAGCCACTCGTCGAGCATCGACGACCCCTCGGCCGATCGCGTCCGCCGTCTCGCCGATTCCAAGGGGCTCAAGCGCGAGCCCGTCGTCGAGGAGCCACCGCCGCCGAAGGAGGCGCCCGAGCCCAAGGCGCCGGTCGAAGCGGTCGCGCCTGCCCCCGCACCCGCGGAGCCCGAGGTCGCGGCCCCGCCCCCGCACCGGGTCGTCCGTTCGACCGGCGGGCTGCCGGAGCCGGCCCCGCTCGCTCCGCCGACACGCCCCGCGCCCCCGCGCGAGCCGGCGCGTGACCCCGCCGCGGCCTCCGCCCCGGCGCCGCCACGTCCTCGCGAAGACGTGCAAGCGCCGGCGGCCGCGCCCGACGGCGCCACACCACCGGCCCCGCCCCGCAGTCCGACCGGCAAGGCGATCCCGCCACCGCCCGGTGGCGGTCGTCCGATCCCGCCGCCGCCCGGCGCGGGCCAGCCGCGCCCCCAGCCCGGTCCGCGCACCGGCGGGTTCGGCGGCGATCGCGGCGGTCGTCCCGGAGGCGGAGGTCCGGGCGGAGGCCAGCGCACCGGTGCGCCCGGTCGTGGTGGCGGTTTCCCGCGCGGCGGCCCCGGCGGTGGTCCGGGCGGTCCGGGTGGTGGACGACCGGGATTCAACCGCGGCCGGCCGGGTGGTCCGCCGGGCCAGCGGCCCCGACGGAAGAAGCGCCGTCGTCGCACGTTCGAGGACCTGGGTCCCGAGTCGAGGCCCCAGCTCACCCCCGACGATGCCCCGGTCCCCGAGGGCGAGATCGTCGTGCCCCGCGGGAGCACGATCCAGGACCTCGCGCCTCGGCTGAACCGCACGCCCGCCGACCTCGTTCGCATCCTGTTCGACGCGGGCGAGATGGTGACCGGGACCCAGTCGCTCGCCGACGAGATGATCGACCTCATCGCCGAGACCTTGAAGGCCGAGGTCCTGCTGGTCGAGCCGGGCCAGGAGGCAGAGCTCGAGCTGCAGGCGCTGCTCGGCGACGAGGACGAGGAAGAAGACGAAGCGCTCCTCGAGCCGCGGGCGCCGGTCGTCACGGTGATGGGGCACGTCGACCACGGCAAGACGACCCTGCTCGATCGCATCCGCGAGGCCAATGTCGTGGCCGGCGAGGCCGGCGGCATCACCCAGCACATCGGTGCGTACCAAGTCGTCAAGAACGACCGGCCGATCACGTTCATCGACACGCCCGGTCACGAGGCGTTCACCGCGATGCGCGCCCGGGGGGCCCAGGCCACCGACATCGCGATCCTCGTCGTCGCCGCCGACGATGGGGTGATGCCGCAGACCGTCGAGGCGATCAGCCACGCCAAGGCGGCCGAGGTGCCGATTATTGCCGCGATCACGAAGGTCGACCGCGACAACGCCGACACGCAGCGCGTTCGCCAGCAGCTCGTCGAGCAGGAGCTCGTGCCCGAGGAATGGGGCGGCGACACCATCGTGAACGAGGTGTCGGCCCCCGAGGGCCTCGGCATCGACGAGCTCCTCGACTCGATCCTGCTCGTCGCCGACGTGTTCGACCCGCCGCTGCACGCAAACCCGAAGGCGCCGGCGCGCGCCTACGTGCTCGAGGGCAACCTCGACCAGGGCCGCGGGCCGGTGGCCACGGTGCTGGTGGAGCGGGGGACGCTCCGGGTCGGCGATCCCGTCGTCGCCGGGGGCGGTTGGGGTCGCGTGCGCGCCATGTTCGACGAGCGCAGCGAGCAGGTCACCGACGCCGGCCCGTCGATGCCGGTCGAGGTGCTCGGGCTCGACGACGTGCCGCTCGCCGGCGACGAGCTGCGGGTCGCTCCTGACGAGAAGACCGCCCGCACCGTGGCCGAGGCACGCGCGTACCGGCGCCGCACCGCGGGCATGGCCCACCCGATGATGCTCGCCGGCGGCGCCCGGCTCGAGGACATCTTCACGATGGTGCAGCGCGGCGAGGTGGCAACCCTGAACCTCGTCCTGAAGGCCGACGTGCAGGGTTCGCTCGAGGCGGTCACCGACGCCCTGCGCAAGATCGACCAGGAGCACGACGAGGTCCGGCTGTCGTTCGTGCATCGTGGCGTCGGCGGGATCACCGAGTCCGACGTGAACCTGGCGTCGGTGTCGAACGCCACGGTCATCGGCTTCAACGTGCGCCCCGACCGCAAGGCGCGCGAGCTCGCCGAAGCGGAGGGCGTCGACCTCCGGCTGTACGAGGTCATCTACCAGGTGCTCGAGGAGGTGCAGCAGGCCCTCGTCGGCATGCTCAAGCCCGAGTTCGAAGAGATCGTCACCGGCGAGGCCGAGGTGCGCGAGGTGTTCTCGATCCCGCGGGTCGGCCGGGTCGCAGGCTGCTACGTCCGCAACGGCACGATCACCCGCGGCTCGAGCGTCCGCTTCCTGCGTGACGGCGTCGTGATCTGGCACGGGCAGATCGCGTCGCTGAAGCGGTTCAAGGACGACGTGCGCGAGGTGCAGTCGGGCTTCGAGTGCGGCATCGGCCTCGAGAACTACCA
>JAPSGP010000554.1 GCA_031177445.1 Acidimicrobiia bacterium | reverse complement strand
ACGGTCGCCGAGCCGGAACAGCACCAGTCGGCGAATTGGGACGTCAAAGGTCGGAGCGGTAGAAGCCAAAATGGTCGAGCGGGTCGGGGTACTCGAGCGGCTCGCCGGCCACCGCGTCGAGCGCGCGGCGGAGGTCGGCGGGCAGCGGAGACCGCAACTCGACCGTTTCGCCCGTTTCCGGGTGCGGGAAGATCAACCAGGCTGCGTGGAGAAAGTGGCGCTTCGGCGGAAGTGCGACCAACCGCCGACCGCCTCCGCCCCCATAGGTGTCGTCTCCAAGCACGGGATGCCCGATCGACGCGAGGTGCACGCGAATCTGGTGCGTGCGACCGGTATGCAGGTGCGCTCGCAGGAGATCCGCCGAGTCGAATCGGGCCAGCCGAACGAAATCGGTCTTTGCGGCCTTACCCGTATTGACGATCGCCATGCGCTTTCGGTCTCGCGGATCGCGGGCAACTGGCTTGTCGACCGTCACCCGGTCGGATGTCAGATGTCCCCAGCAGACCACGGCGTAACGACGCTTGATTCGACGGCCAGCGAGCGCGCCGCCGAGCCAGCGAAGCGCGGCGTCGGTTTTCGCGACCAGGAGGAGCCCGGAGGTCTCCTTATCGAGGCGGTGGAGAATACCCTCCCGACCCGAACCCCCTTCGGCCGCTAGCGCTTGCCCGCGCCCCTTGAGGGCGTTGACGAGCGTTCCCGTCCAGTTGCCGGGCGCCGGGTGCACTACCATGCCGGCCGGCTTGTCGACGACGAGCGCGTATTCGTCCTCCCATACCACCGTGAGGGGGATGTCCTCGGCGAGCACAGGGCGATCTGGCGGGGGCGGTACGTCCACGGCTATACGCTCGCCGGCCGCCGGGCGATACGACGCCTTCTCGCGACGTCCGTCGACCGTGACCAGACCGTTGGCGATGAGCGTCGCCGCAGCCGTTCGCGAGAGATCGAGCTGAGAGGAGACGAGAAGATCGAGGCGAACGCCGACGCCCGGCTGGACGACGAACTGGTGCAGTCCGGGAGCGGGGCCGTCGGGGGCGCCGCCAGTCACACGGCCGCTCCGGTTAGGCTCGTTCGGCCGAGCCGGAGACGCTCGCCGCGGCCGTCCGGCCCCGCGCGCGATCCTCGGCCCATAGTGACCAGGCCAGCATGAACGCGCCCACACTCACCGCCATGTCGGCCACGTTGAACGTCGGCCAGCGGTGCGCGCCGATCCCGATGTCGATGAAATCGACGACGCCCATCGGGTGCCGAATGCGGTCGATGACGTTGCCGACGGCCCCCGCGCACACGAGAGCGATCGACGCGATGCGGAAGCGATCGTGATCGGGTGTCTGTCGATAGAGGCGCCCGAGAATGATGAGCGCGATGATCGCGAGCGCGAGGAAGAGCCAGCGCGAATACACGCCTAACGAAATGCCGAACGCGGCGCCGGTATTGTACACCAGCGTCAAGCGAAGCCACTCGCCAATGACTTCGTGCGGCACTCCCCGCGGCGCGAGCGCACGCTCGGCGATCGCCTTGGTGACGACGTCGAGCACGAGCACGACGCCAATGATGCCCCAGAGCAGCAGCCGGCGCCCTCGCGCGCTCACGACGACGCCGCCTGGGATTCCGGGATGGCCTGCTGTGCGAGCGCGTGTCGCCGGTCCTCCTGCCAGAGGATCCACCCGAGCACCACCGCCCCCGTCGTGATCGCCATGTCGGCGACGTTGAACGTGTAGAAGCGCATGCTACCCACGCCGAGGTCGATGAAATCCACTACGCCGCGCTCCGAGCGAATCCGGTCGATCAGATTTCCCGTCGCGCCGGCGCAGATGAGGGCGAGCGCGGCGGCCCGAAGGCGGTCGCCGGGCACGGCGGCATGATAGAGACGTCCGAGAATCGCCAGTGCGGCGACCGCGAGCACAATGAACACGATCCGCGAGTACGGACCCACGCCGATGCCAAACGACGCGCCGGGATTGTAGGCGAGCGTCA
>JAPSGP010000553.1 GCA_031177445.1 Acidimicrobiia bacterium | reverse complement strand
CCAGCTCGGCCGCCTCGGCGAGCTGGGCGAACGCGAGCGTGAAGGCGAGCGCGATCGCCACGAGCGTGCCCGGTGACCGCGCGTAGCGGTCGACGAAGCGAAAGAACGCGGGCGCGGCCCGCGAGCCAACCAGCGTCGTGACGATCAGGAACCCGACCGCGACGGCGACGATGCCGAGCACGCTCGCCACCGAGACGGAGCCCTTCGACACGATCCGCACCACCACGGTGAGGATCACGAGCCCGAGAACGTCGTCGACGACCGCCGCGCCCAGCACGGTGCGCGCCTCGACACTGGCGAGCGCGCGCAGGTCGCTGAAGACGCGCGCGGTGATCCCGACGCTCGTGGCTGCGAGCGCGGCGCCGATGAACAACGAGGTGTTCGTGTCGTGCCCGAACAGCTGGGCGACACCGAAGCCGGTCACCATGGGCACGACGACACCGAGCACCGCGACCGACAACGACGCCCGCCCGACCGCCGCCAGCTCCCCGAGGTCCATCTCCATGCCGACCTGGAGGAGCAGGAGGATGACCCCGATCTCGCCGAGTACGAGCAGCGTCTGGTCGTCGCCCACGAGATCGAGCACGGACGGCCCCACGGCGACGCCGGCGAGGATCTCCGCCACCACCGGGGGGAAGCCGACGCGTTCGGCGACCTCGGCGGCAAGCTTGGCCGCGATCAGTACGACCAGGATGTCGAGGAGGACCTCGCCGACCGACTCCATCGCGCCGGCTAGTGCGCCACTGCGCTCTGGAGGACTCCTTGCATGAGGTAGCCGCGGGAGCGGACGGTGCGCACCTCGAGGCCCAAGGTCGCGATCCGCCGGCGGAGGCGCAGCACGTGCACGTCGAGGGCGTTGCGGGTGGGCGCCCCGCCCGGCCACGCCCGCCGGGCGAGCGCGTCCCGCCCCACCACGGCGCCGAACCGGTCGACGAGGGCGGCCGCGAGCGCTCCCTCCACCGGTGACAGCGACACCCAGTTGCCGCGGTAGCGGAGGAGCCCGTCGCCGTCGATCTCGGGCGCGGGCTGCTCGTTGTCGGCCCGGGCGGCCAGCGTGGCCAGCCGCGCCCGCACGTCGCGATCGTCGGCCGGCAGGCGGATCCAGTCCTCGAGGCAGTCCGCGGCCTGGGGCGGGGCGGTCTGGGGATCGACGAGGAGCAGCCGCGGCAACCCGGACGCCCGAAGGTGCGGCAGCCGATCGTCCTCCTCCGGCCACCGCACCAAGACGACGTCCACGTTGTGGAACGTAGGGGTGACGTGTTTCGCAAGCGTTACGCCGCGATGAACGGTGTTTGGCACGAGCGGCCCGGTTTCTCGCGGGCTGCGAACCCGAGCCGCTCCAATACCCTGGGCCAGATGGGCGCCCGAACCCTCTCCGAAAAGGTCTGGGAACACCATGTGGTGCATCGCGCCGAGGGCGAGCCCGACCTGCTCTACGTCGACCTCCACCTCGTCCACGAGGTCACCTCACCCCAGGCCTTCGACGGGCTGCGGCTGAACAACCGGCGGGTGCGCCGGCCCGACCTGACCGTCTCCACGATCGACCACAACAACCCCACGACCTCGCGGGACGAGCCCGTGGCCGATCCCATCTCGGCGAAGCAGATGGAGGTCCTGGCGCGCAACTGCGAGGAGTTCGGCATCCGGCTCTTCGGGATGGGCGATCCCGCCCGAGGCATCGTGCACGTGATCGGGCCCGAGCAGGGGCTCACGCAACCGGGCATGACGATCGTGTGTGGCGACAGCCACACTTCGACCCACGGCGCGTTCGGCGCCCTGGCCTTCGGCATCGGGACGAGCGAGGTCGAGCACGTGCTCGCCACGCAGACGCTCCCGCAGATGATGCCGGGGACCATGGCGATCACCGTCGACGGCGCGCTGCCGGCCGGCGTCACCGCCAAGGACCTCGTGCTCGCGATCATCGGCCGCATCGGGACCGGCGGCGGGATCGGCTCGATCATCGAGTACCGGGGC
>JAPSGP010000001.1 GCA_031177445.1 Acidimicrobiia bacterium | reverse complement strand
CGGGCTCATCGATCAAACGCTGATCGAGGTGCACGACATGGCGGAGCAGGCGCGCGCCACATACCGCGCCGCCGCGCGGGCGCCGACAGCGAGAAGCCAGGGGCAGGGTTGCGAAGGGGTACATCCAGTCGGACGGGGGATGTCCGGCGTCAACAAGGGGGAGAGCCAGTGAGACTCAAGAGGTCCGTGTGTGCGTTGCTCGCCGTGGGGGTCGCCGCCGGCGCCACCGCGGTGGGCGCCGGAACGGCTGGGGCCGGCGGTGGCGGAGCCCCGACGGTCAAGATCATCCTGCTCGCCGAGACCACCGGAGAGAGCCCGGCCGCCGTGCCCTACTACGCCAACGGGGCGCAGCTGGCGGCCGACGAGCTGGGGAGCAGGGTCGAGTACTCGCGCATCGCGGCGCCGCTCACACCCGCGGCGGCCGAGACGGCGTTGAACCAGGCGCTCGATGAGGACCCCGACGCGATCATCGGGTTCCCGGCGAGCTCGCAGACCATCGCGATCTCCCAGCGCATCGTGGACTCCGGCATCCCGTTCTTCTCGCTGTCCTCGGGTGAGCAGCTGGTGAAGAACGGCCCGAACGGCGGCGACAACATCTTCCTGATTCGCCCGGTCGACACCAACGTCGCCACCAAGGAAGCCGAGTACGTGGTCGACGACCTCGACGCGAAGCGGATCGGCATGCTCTGTGTCGACAATGCCACCGGCGTGAACGGCTGCAATGCCGCGAGGGAGGTGTTCGACGCGGCTCGCGGGGTCGAGATCGTGGCCGAGCGCACCAACTCGACCACCGCCACCGACCTCACCGAGCAGGCCCGAGCGATGGACGGCGCCGACGCCATCATCGACTTCAACTTCCCCAACCCGATCGGCGTGTTCGCCCAACAGCTCATCGACAACGGCATCGACGTCCCGCACGTCGACGGTGCCAGCGCCGGCATCGCCGTCGCCAGCGGTGCGGTGACCGGCGACGCGGCCGTGAACCTGCGCGGCGTCGACGATTGCGTCCCCACGGTCTCGAAGTCGAGAAAGGTGAGGAACTGGGTCTCCGACTACGAGGGCGTGTCCGGGGGCGAACCACCGATCTACTCGGCAGCGCAGGCGTACGACATGGTCAAGCTGATCGCGGCCGCGGCGCGGCAGGCAGAGTCGGTCGCTCCGAGGCGGCTCATCCGCACGATCGCAGGGATGACGTACAACGGCATCTGTGCCCGGTACCAGTCCGACGACCTGAACGTGCTCCAGCACACCGCCGACCTGACCCGATGGAACGCCGAGGGTGAGATCAGGGTGGCGAAGCGCTTCCGGTTCGCGCCCAACGAGCTCGCGGGTGTCGTGCCGGAGACCACGATCCCGCCCACGACGGTGGCCCCGGCGCCGCCGCCTTCGTAACGCGTGAGCACGTTCGTCGCGCTCACCGCGAGCGGACTGGCCGCGGGCGCCATTGCGGCGCTCGCGGCCGTCGGCTTCCTCCTGACCTACAAGGCGACGGGGGTGGTGAACTTCGCCCAAGGCGACCTCATCACCCTCGGCGCCTACATCGCGATCTGGGTGACCCAGAAGGAGGGCATGTTCGGGCTCGGCGCGCTCGATCTCGTGCCCGGGTACATCGTCACGGTGCTCATCATGTTCGCCATCGGCATGGTGCTCGAGCGGCTGGCCTACGCGCCGCTGCGCGGCCGCTCGATCCACGTGATCGTCATCACCACCCTGGGAGCAGCACTCGTGCTGCGTGCCTTCATCGGGCTGTGGCAGGGCACGACGCCCAAGTTCCTCGACAGCCCGCTGCGAGGAGAGGTCGTCGGGATCGCCGGTGCGAACATCAGCCAGCAGCGCGTGCTGATCGTCGTCGTCACCATCGTGGTCGTTTCGGCGACGATCGCGTTGTTCGCGTTCACGCAGTTCGGACGTCAGCTGCGGGCGACCGCCAACGACCGTGACACCGCCAAGCTGTGCGGCGTCCCGGTGAACTGGCTGTCGATGCTGGCGTTCGGCCTGTCGGCGGCGCTCGCCGGCGTCGCCGGCATCCTGCTCGCGCCCCTCGGCAGCGTCGATCTGACCCTGGGCTTCAACTTCATGCTTCTGGGCTTCGCGGCGGCGGTGCTGGGCGGGTTCGGCAGCATCGGCGGCGTCGTCGTCGGCGGCGTGGCCATTGGGCTGGTCGAGCACCTCTTCGGCGGCTACGTGGGGCGCGACTTCAAGGCGATGTACCCGTTCATCCTGATGCTGCTGATCATCGCGTTGCGGCCCCAGGGGCTGTTCACGCGGGGAAGCGTGCAGCGACTGTGAGCCGGACCGCGGTCGAGACGCAGGCGGCGCCGGCGCCGGCTCGCGTGGCAAGCGATGGGAGGGCGCGAGCGCGGGCGCGGCCGCCGGCGATGCGAGGCCAGCCCTACCTGTGGCTGGGTCTGTTCCTGCTCGGCGTGGCGCTGTACCGGCAGTACGGCGTGACCGGGCTCGGCGACCAGGACCTCATCAACACGTGGCTCTACTACAGCGTCATCGTCGTCGGCTTCTACCTCGTATTCGGAGTGTCGGGGCAGTTCGCGTTCTCGCAGGCAGCCTTCGCCGCGATCGGCGGCTACACCTCGGCGTGGGCGACGCGCATCGCGCTGTTCGGCGTCGACTCGTTCTGGATGGGTCTGGTCGTCGGCATCGTGGTCACCGCCGTGATCGCGGTGGTGTTCTCGCTGCTCATGCGGCGGGCGTCGCACTTCTACTTCGCCATCGGCACGCTCGGCCTGAGCGAGATCGTGCTCGTGTTGCTGCGGCGGTGGACCGAGTTCACGAACGCCAGTGGCGACACCACCGCCGGCATCCGGCGGGCCTCGATCTTCGGCTTTCCGTTCGACGACTCGTACCGCCAGTTCTGGTTGTGGCTGTCGGCGCTGGCCGTCGTGCTCCTGCTTACGATCTGGCTGGCGCGCTCACCGGTGCAGCGGGAGGCGATGGCCGGGCGTGACCAGGAGGTCGTGGCCGCGACGGTCGGCGTGCCGACGCTTCGCGTACGCGTAGCGATGTTCGTGCTCGGCTCGGTCATCGCCGGTGTCGCGGGGACCATCTTCGTGCACACGAAGACCTTCGCCACCCCCGAGTCGTTCGGTATCGACCTCGGCCTCGGCATCTTCGTGATGCTGATCCTCGGCGGTCTCGAGTCGCGCTGGGGCCCGATCGTGGGCGCCGCCTTCTACGTGTTCGTCCCCCAGTGGCTGCAGGGTGGCGTGCTCGGGATTCCCGGGGTCGAGTTCACGGTCGACGCGTTCGGCCAAGAGCACAGGCTGGGCGACTTCCGCGACATCTTCTTCGGGTCGCTGCTCGTCATCACGATGATCGCCTTCCCCGAAGGGCTGGTCGGCATCGGACGGCGGGTGAAGTCGCTCCTCCTCGGGCGGGTGCACCCGGCCCAGCGCACCTGGCTCAGCGACCTGTTCGGCATCACCCCGCGGAAGAAGGAGCGCGATCGACAGCCACCCCCACCCCGCGACGACGGCCGGCCTCCCGGCAGCGTTGGTGCAGAACACCCCCCTGTTACCGGCTCGTCTGCGCCAACGGTCGAAGGGAACAGAGCGCCGGACCCGGACGGTGCCGCGCCCGCGGTGCTGGTTGCCGACGACATCCGGGTGCAGTTCGGTGGGGTGCGGGCGGTGGATGGCGTGAGCCTCTCGGTGCTGGAGGACGAGATCCTCGGGCTCGTGGGGCCCAACGGCAGCGGGAAGACCACGTTCCTGAACGCGCTCACGGGCGTCGTGCCGGCGTCGGGCTCCGTCGAGGTGCACGGCGCCGGCGTGCCGTTCGGCAAGCCTTGGCGGGTGCGCCGGCTGGGCGTGGTGCGGACGTTCCAGGCGCCCCAGACCTACATCCACCTCACCTGCCTCGAAGACGTGCTCCTGTCGGCGCCCGATCGCACGCTATCCGGCATGACAGCGGCGTGCTCGGTGCGCCCCGCGATGATCAGTCGTGAGCGCGCCCGCTGGGACGATGCCGCCGCTGCGCTCGAGCAGGTCGGGCTGGGCGATGTCGCCGAGGACCCGACGGCGCGGCTGTCGTACGGCCAGCGCCGGCTGCTCGAGCTCGCGCGCGCGATCAACGCCCAGCCGCGCATCCTGTTGCTCGACGAGCCGTCGGCCGGCCTCGATGCCAGCGAGACCGAGCAGCTGGCGGAGCACCTGCGCAACCTGCAGCGCGAGGGTGTGTCGATGCTCCTCGTCGACCACAAGCTCGACTTCATCACCTCCCTGTGCGATCGCATCGCCGTACTCGAGCTCGGGCAGCTCGTCGCCGTCGGTGCGGCCGACACCGTCTTCGAGGACCAGCGAGTCGTGGATGCGTACCTGGGCGTCGACGAGGAGGATCTCTAGCCGTGCTCGAGCTGCGGGGCGTCGAAGTGTCCTACGGGGCCGTCGAAGCGGTGCGCGGCATCGACCTCGACGTGCTCGAAGGTGAAGTCGTCGCGCTCATCGGTCCCAACGGCGCCGGCAAGACGTCGACGCTGCGGGCGATCTCGGGCCTCACCGGGTTCCGGGGCTCGATCCGCTTCGACGGCATCGACTGCCGCCGGCTCAGTGTCCAGGGTGCCGCCCGCCGGGGGCTCATCCACGTGCCCGAGGGACGCCGGGTGTTCACCACGCTCACAGTGCACGAGAACCTCCTCGTCGGCACGACCGCACGCCGGGGCCGCGCCGACGCCTACAGCCTCGATGAGGTGTACGAGCTGTTCTCCGGGTTGGCCCCGCTGCGCAGGCGGCTCGGCGGCGCGCTCTCCGGCGGCGAGCAGCAGATGGTCGCCATCGGCCGAGCCCTCGTCGCCGGGCCGCGCCTGCTGCTGCTGGACGAGCCTTCGCTCGGCCTGGCGCCGAAGGTCGCGCGGTCGCTGTTCGCGGCGCTGCGCAAGATCGCTGTTCGCACCCCGCTGCTGCTGGTCGAGCAGAACACGGTCATGGCGTTGAAGGTGTGCAGCCGGGCGTCGGTGATCGTGAACGGGCGCATCGTGCTCGAGGGATCGGCCGCCGAGCTCGCCGACCGCCAGACGCTGGTGGCGTCGTACCTCGGCGAGGAGCCCGCGGTCGCTGCAGTCACCTCCGACGGCAGCGGTTGAGTTTCCGTCTCTGCTCGTGCGGGTAGGCAATCGATCTCGGATCCGAGGAGCGGTGATGGCACTGGACGTGAAAGAGTTCGTGGAAGACGCCGGCTCGCAGTACGGCCGGAAGGGCAAGAAGTACGCCAAGAAGTACGCCAAGCACGCCAAGAAGCTCGAGCGGAAGCTCGAGAAGCGGGCGAAGAAGCTCCCCGTCGACACGCCGCTCGACAGGCACCGCCGGAAGCGCACCACGCGCCGCGCCGGCCGTGGAAGCCTGGTGATCGTGGTGCTGGGCGGCGCGGCGGCGTACTACTTCTTCCGCACGAAGCAGTCCGACTCCCAGCCGAGCGAGGCCGGCCCCGCGCCCGACGTGTTCGGCGACGGCGTCCGGGCCGCCGAGCCGATGGCAGCGACACGGCCGTAACCGATCGATCTAACGTCCGTGTGTGCTGTCGGGGGGCAGGCGTGCCGTCGCGGTCGCGAGCGCGCTCACGCTGACCGCTCTGGTCGGAGGCCCGGCTGCCGCCGGTGACCGGGGCGGCGGGGGGCGGGACTCGTGGCCCCAACTCGGGTACGACGCCGGTTCCTCGTTCCACAACCGTGGGGCCTCGCTCACCGCCCGCGAGGCGACCGAGCTCGGTGAGGCCTGGAAGTACACGCCGCCGGGGCCCGTGAACGGGGCACCCGCGGTCGCCGGCGGCACCGTGTTCGCGCTCTCCGGCGAGGGTTTGGTCGCGCTCGACGCCGACAACGGCGACGAGCTGTGGAAGCGCGAGGACATCCAGGGCACGTCCTCGCCGACGTACTTCCGGCGCGTGCTCTACGTGCACACCAGCGACGCCGAGCTGTGGGCGCTCGACCCGCGGACGGGCGAGGACCGTTGGACGGCGGTGACCGACGACCAGGAGTTCAGTGTCGGATTCTCGTCACCGGTGGTCGCGGGGAGCGTGGTCGTGGTCGGCCTGTCGTCGATCGAGGAGGTGGCGGCAGAGGAGCACGCCATGTTCCGTGGGGGCGCGGTTGCCTTCGACCGGCGCACCGGATCCGAGCGGTGGCGCTTTCGCACCGCGGAGCCGCCCTACAACGGGGTCGGCGTGTGGTCGACGCCGTCGTACGACGCCGAGACCGGCACCGTGTTCATCACCACCGGCAACAACTACACCGAGACGGCGGGGCCGACCTCCGACTCGATCATCGCCCTCGACGTCGCCACCGGCACGCCCCGCTGGATCCGGCAGGTCACCCAGGGTGACGTGTTCACGATTCGGAACCCGGTGTCCGAGGACTCGGATCTCGGCACGAACCCGATCCTGTTCGAGGCGCGGATCGGCGGCGCGGGGCGCAAGCTCCTCGGGGCGGGACAGAAGTCGGGCATGTTCTGGGTCCTCGACCGAGAGACGGGCGAGGTCGTCTGGCAGCGACAGGTGAGCGGCGGGAGCGCGCTCGTCGGCGGCGTGTTCAACAACGGCGCCTACGACGGTCGCAGCATCATCGTCGCCGGCAACAACGGCCCGGGCCGGCAGCGCCGCGCCGAGGGCGCGCCGGAGGCGGTGCTGATGGCGCTCGATCCCAGTACCGGGAGGGTCAGGTGGCAGCGCGACCTGCCGGCGTTCGTGTGGGCCCCGATCACGCTCGGCAACGGCGTCGGGTTCGTCGCACCCGACGACGAGGTCCAGGCGTTCGACACGAGGACCGGGCGGGAGCTGTTCCGGTTCGCCACCGACGGCACGGTGTCGAGCGCGCCGGTGCTCGTCGGCAAGCGCGTCTACTTCGGCAGCGGCCTGTCGTACATCAGCACCAAGCCGGGCCGGTCGTTCTACGCCCTCGAGCCCTGAGCCGCGCCGACGCGCACCGTTCTGGCGTCGCAGAACCCGGATTATTCGGGTCCTGCGACGCCAAAAACCGGGACGTCAATGGTGTCGGGGCCGAAGTGGGCGTGCTCGCGCAGCGGCCGCTCCCGGAGCCGCAGCGCGACGAGGAACGACAGGATGCCGACGGGCACCGCGGCGAGGAACACCGGTGGGAGCGCGTGGGCGAAGTCGGCGGCCGTCCGCGGACCGCCGTCAGGGAGCCCGGCGTTCAGCACCGCGCCGAAGATCGGGGTGCCCACCGTCGGGCCGAGGAGGCGGTGCAGGAGCGCGGTGGACGTCGCGATCCCGAGCTCCCGGTGCTCGACGCTGTTCTGCACCGCCAGCAACGTCGTCTGCATGACGAAGCCGACGCCGAGGCCGAGCACCCCGCCGAACGCGATCGCGAGGCCGACGGGCGTGGTCTCGCGCAGCGTCGCCAGCATCGCGACACCCAGGGTCATCAGGAGCGAGCCCACGATCGGCCAGCGCCGGTAGCGGCCCGTGCGCTCCACCCGTTGCCCGGCGATCAGCGTTCCGATGGCTGCTCCGAACATCAGCGGCGAGAGCAGCAGCCCGGACTCGAACGCGCTGACCCCGGACACCTCCTGCAGGAACACGGGGATGAAGAAGACACCGCAGAGCAGGAGCATGCCGCTGGCGAAGTTGATCGGGTTGATCACCCGCACGATGGGATTGGCGAGCAGTCGCAGGGGGAGGACCGGTTCGACGGCACAACGCTGCCGGCGCACGAAGAGCAGGCCGAGGAGCACAGCCGTGACCGCGAGGCCAACGGTCATCGGCGACAGCCATGGCCACGACTCGCCGCCCCCGCTCACGAGCAGGACGAGCGACGACAGCGCGCCGACGAGCAGCGCCGACCCCAGGTAGTCGATCGAGTGCGGGATGCGGCGATACGGCAGGTGCAACGAGGTGCCGACGATCACGAGCCCGACGGCGGCCACCGGGATGTTCACGTAGAACGCCCACCGCCAGCTGAGCTGGTCGACGAACACGCCGCCGACGAGCGGCCCGGCGACGCTGGCGATCGCGAACAGCGCCCCCTGGTATCCCAGCCAGCGTCCCAGTTGCCGCGCCGGCACGATGTCGGCGACGATCGCCATGGCCAGCGGTCCGATTCCGCCCGCACCCAGGCCTTGCAAGCCCCGGAACACGATGAGCTGGTCGATGGACTGGGCGGCACCACAGGCGACCGAACCGGCGACGAAGAGCGTGACCGCGACGAGGAACACGCGCTTGCGCCCGTAGAGGTCGCCGAGCTTGCCGAACAACGGCATCGACGTGACCTGCGCCAGCAGATAGGCGGTGATGACCCACGAGAGCCGCGAGATCCCGCCGAGCTCGCGCGAGATCGTCGGCAGCGCGGTGGCGACGATCGTGTTGTCGAGCGTGCTCAGCATCATCCCGAGCTGGAGCCCGACGAAGATGACGACGAGGCGTCGTCCCCCGACCGGCCGCGCCCCAGTCGACGTCGGGGCCGCCGTCACGGATGCGCGGGCACCGAGTCGACCGTCTCGCGCAGTGCAGCCCCGAAGCGGTCGAGCAGGGTGCCGAGCCGAGTGCGCTCCTCGAGCGGCCAGTCGCGCAGCGCGGTGTCGATGTCGTCGAGCACCGCGTCGCGCACCCGGCTGCGCACGCGCCGTCCGGCGGCGGTGATCGACAGGAGGCTCGAGCGGCGGTCAGCCGGGTCGCTGGTGCGGCTGATGAGGCCTCGCTCCTGGAGCGGCTTGACCTGACGGCTGGCGGTGGACTGGTCGACGCCGAGACGCTCGGCGAGCTCCGAGACCGCGAGCGGCCCGGCCCGCTCGACCGTCGACAGGACCGCGGAGCCCGACCGGGTCAGCGGGACCCGCGCCCGCTGGAGGAGCCGGTCGCGATAGCCGGGCGTGCGGGCCATGTCGGTCACCAGCTCCATGAAGCTGGCGATCTCGTGCACATGGGGAGCAGGATCGGGGCTCGTCGTCACCCGCCAACTCTTGCATGTATACATGCAAGCGTCCACCCTGGGGGTCCGGATGCCCTACGTCGACGTCGACACCGCCCGGCCGTCGGTGCCGGTCGTCACCCTGAACCGGCCCGAACACCTCAACGCCCTGTCGGCGTCGCTGGTGACGGACGCCAAGGAAGCGTTCGCGTCGCTGAACCGCGCCCGCGGCGTCGCCGCGATCGTGCTCACCGGCGCCGGCAAGGGCTTCTGCGCCGGCGCCGACCTGTCGGGCGAGGACGATCCCGCGCCCGACACCGACGGGCGCGGCCCGGTCGGGCTCGTGTACCGGTTCCAGGAGCACCTGGCCGAGCTCGTCCTGGCGGTGCACGAGTGCGAGAAGCCGGTAATCGCGGCCGTGCACGGCGCCGCCGTCGGCGGGGGACTGGCGCTGGCGCTCGCCTGCGACCTTCGGGTCGCGACGCCGACGGCCCGGTTCGGTGCGGTCTTCATCCGGGTGGGCCTGTCGTCGTGCGACGTCGGCGTGAGCTACTTCCTGCCCCGCATCGTCGGCGCCAGCCGCGCCGCCGAGCTCATGCTCACCGGGCGCCATTTCTCCGGCGAGGAGGCGTTGGCATTCGGGATGCTGAACGACCTGGTGCCCGAAGGCGAACACGTCGACGCCGCGATCAGGTTGGTGGACCAGATCGCCGAGCACAGCGATTACGGGATCTGGATGACCAAGAAGGGCCTGTGGACGAACGTCGACGCGCCCAGCTTGCGGCACGCCATCGAGCTCGAGAACCGCCAGCAGGTGCTCGGCACGTTCACCGGGAACATGACCGAGGCGGCGGCCGCGTTTCGGGAGAAGCGCGCCCCGCGCTGGAACCCGATGTGAGCCGCTCGTCGCGCGACTTCCCGTCGAACGTGCTATTGCTCCATCGACACCGAAATGTGTGGTGAACGGAGCAACAACACGTTCGACGGGCTGATCGCGGAACCGCCGCAGGGCAGCTTTGCGGCTCCTCGCGCGCGGGAGCCTCCCGTGCTCCGACGTCACGGGGTACAGATCAACGCCCAGATGTACCGGATCGAATCAGGTCCGATCGACGCCCATCGGCTTGACCTCGAGTTCGCTTGAGGTCATACGGTCGGCTCCGAGCATTCCGCCGCGAGGAGGCGACGACGATGCACGCCATTCGCCAGCACGAGTTCGGGCCGCCCGAGACGCTGCGCTACGAGGAGGTCGCCGATCCGGTGCCCGGCGCCGGCCAGGTGCTGATCCGGGTCGCGGCCGCGGGCGTGCACCTCGTCGACACCAACATCCGCGCCGGCATCGAGGGCGGGCCGTTCCCGCGGTCGGAGCTGCCCATGACGCCCGGACGCGAGGTCGCAGGCGTGGTGGAGAGGGTCGGGGATCAGGTCGGCGACGACTGGCTCGATCGCCGGGTGGTGGCGCACCTCGGCATGGCGAGCGGCGGCTACGCGGAGCTCGCGGTGGCCAACGTCACGTCGCTCCATGTGCTGCGGGACGGCGTCGCCACCGACGCGGCGGTGGCGATGATCGGGACCGGGCGCACTGCACTGGCGCTCCTCGAGGTCGCGCAGCTGACTACCGACGACGTGGTGCTGGTCACCGCGGCCGCCGGCGGGCTCGGCTCCCTGCTCGTGCAGGCAGGTCGCAATGCCGGCGCCACCGTCGTCGGCGTCGCCGGCGGCGGGGCCAAGGTCGAGCGAGCTCGTGCGCTCGGCGCGCACTTCGCCGTCGACTACCTCTCGCCCGACTGGAGCAAGCTGATGCGCGACGCGCTCGACGGTCGCGACGTGACGGTGGCGCTCGACGGCGTTGGCGGCGACGTCGGACGAACCGCGCTCGAGCTGCTCGGCCCGGGTGGACGGCTCATCCTCTTCGGCTACTCGTCCGGCGTGTTGACCGAGCTCTCTGCGAGCGACATCTTCTCCAAGGGCGTCACCGTCTCGGGCGCCATCGGCGCGCGCATCCAGCAGCGACCCGGTGGGTTGCGCGGGCTCGAGGAGGAGGCACTCGCAGCCCTCGCCGCCGGCCGGCTCGTGCCCGTGATCGGACAGCACTTCCCCCTCGCCGACGCCGCTGCCGCACACTGGGCCCTTGAGTCCCGCGCCACCGTGGGCAAAGTCATGCTCGTCCCCTGAGCCGCCGCGGCCCGACGCCGTCCTCGGTCGCGGCTGAGCTCGTTTCTAGTAGCCGCGCGTCAGCTCGACCTCGTTGGCGAGGGGCTCACCGGCGAGGTAGCGGCGGAGGTTGTCGAGGAAGAGCTCGTGCAGGTTCACGAACAGGGCCGACGGCGACGTCGCCGCGTGGGGCGAGAGATAGAGGTTGCGGGTGTCCCACAGAGGGTGGTCGGGCGGGAGCGGCTCGATGCTGGCGACGTCGAGGGCGGCGGCGCTGAGGTGACCGCGTTCGAGCGCGTCGATGAGCGCGGCTTCGTCGACGAGTGATCCGCGCCCCACGTTGCAGAAGAACGCGCCCGGCTTCATGGCGGCGATGGCCTCGGCGTCGATCAGGCCCCGCGTCTCGGGCGTCTCGGGGACCGCGGCGATGACGACGTCGCAGCAACCGAGCATTGCGTGCAGCTCCGTCGTGGGGAACAGCTCGTCGACGTGCGGCGCGGTCGCGCCCGGTGTCGCTGAGCGCCGGGTCGCGAGCACCTGCATGCCGAAGGCGTGAGCCCGCGCTGCCACCGCGCTGTTGATCGCACCGAGCCCGAGCAGCCCCAGTGTGCAGCCGGCGAGCTGGCGGCCGAAACGCGGTTCCCATTCGTGGCGGCGCTGCGCCTCGTCGAGCTCGCGGAACTGCTTCCAGTGCGCGAGTACGCGCGCGAGCGCGAACTCGGCGATGCCCACGGCGTTGGCGCCCGCGGCCGAGGTCAGCCGGATGCCGGCCTCGGCGAGCCCGGCCGACTGGAGCTGCCCGGTCCCGGCGCCGACCGCCTGCACCCACCGCAGCTCGGGCGCGATCGCCCCGACATCGAACGGCAGGTCGATCGCGAGCGCGACCTCGACGCGGGCGAAGGCGGCGCGCTGGGTGTCGGTGAGCGCCGGGGCGCGGTCGCGCAGCTCGCCGACCCCGGGCTTGCCCCGTGCGCTGCGCAGCTCGTGGGGTTCGTCGTAGGACTCGGCGACGACCTCGATGCGGGGGTCGAGCTGCTCGATCCGCTCGAGCTCATGACCGAACCCGTCGAGGTCGCCGTACCACTGCGGCGGGTACAGCACCCCGACGACCACCGTGTCCGCCATGCTCTCCCCCTCTACGATGCGTGTCTGGAGCCGAATTATCGCCGCTCAGATGTGCATCGGAGCGTGGAACCGAGGGGGACGGATGGCCGACATTCGCCAGTTCGGCGACATCGCCACCAAGCTGCTGATGGAGAACGACCGGGTGCGCATCTGGGAGATGCGGCTCGAGCCCGGTGAGAAGTCGGACCTCCATCGTCACGAGAACGACTACGTGATGATCCAGATCGCGGGCGACAAGATGGCCGCCGACTTCGAGCCCGACTCCGGTGGGCCGTGGGGCAGGCTCGGACGGGTCGAGGGCGACATCTCGCCCGGCAACGTGATCTACGCCGAGCGGGGCGGCATCGAGACCGCGATCAACACGGGCAACGAGACGTTCTACGAGATCGTGGTCGAGCTCAAGGACTGACCGGCATCCTCGTCGGGCCGGCCCGTGCCGACCGAGTACCGAGGCCGCTACTGGATCCTGGCCGTCCTGTGCGTCTCGCTGACGCTCGTCGGGATGGCGATCACCATCCTCAACGTCGCGATCCCCGACCTGACCCGCGAGCTCGGCGCCGACGCCAGCGACCTGCAGTGGATCTTCTCCACGTACGGGATCGTGTTCGCGGGGCTGGTCGTCACCGGTGGCGCCGCCGGCGATCGCTTCGGGCGCAAGCTGGTGCTCGACGCCGGGCTGGTGGTGTTCGGCGTCGCGGCGACGCTCGGGGCGTTCTCGCCCGACCCGGCGCTGTTGATCGCGGCGCGAGCCCTCATGGGACTCGGTGCCGCGATGCTGATGCCCGGGACGCTGTCGATCATCACCCACGTCTTCCCGCCCGAGGAGCGGGTCAAGGCGATCGGGATCTGGTCGGGCGTGGGCGGCCTCGGGTTCATCCTCGGACCGCCGATCGGCGGGGTGCTGCTCACCCACTTCTGGTGGGGTTCGGTGCTCCTGGTCAACCTGCCGGTGGTCGTCATCGCCTTGGTGGCCGGTGCCCGCATCGTGCCCGAATCGCGCGACCCGGAGAAGACACCACTCGATCTCGGCGGTGCCGCCCTCTCGACCCTCGGCATCTCCGCGCTGGTGTTCGCGTTCATCGAGGCGCCTTCGACGGGCTGGACCGGCGCCCCCGTGCTCATCGCCGTCGCGATCGCAGCGCTGGCGTTCCTCGCGTACGCGAGGTGGGAGCTCGGCCGCAAACGCCCCATGCTCGACGTGCGCCTCTTTCGACGGTCGACGTTCACGGCGCCGGCGCTGGTCATCACCGTCGGCAACTTCGTGGCGTGGGGCGTGTACTTCCTGATTCCCCAGTTCCTGCAGATCGTCGAGGGCCACTCCGCACTTTGGGTCGGCATGGTGGTCTCGGTGATCTCGATCTCGTGGTGTGCCAGCGCGACGAGCGTGTCCATCGTCGTCCGGCGCATCGGCGAGCGGGCGACGATCGGGGCCGGGTTGCTCGTCACCGCGGCCGGTGCCGCGTGCTTCCTGTTCGTCGGCACGTCGCAGAGCACGTGGTGGGTGATCCTCGGGCTGTTCGTCATCGGGTTGGGCATGGGCACCGCGACGACCCCCGCGACCAGCATGCTCGTGTCCGAGCTGCCCCCGGAGAAAGCGGGCGTGGGCTCGGCGATGAACGACGTGACCCGGGAGTTCGGCACCGCGTTCGGCATCGCGGTGCTGGGGTCGGTGCTCGCGTTTCGCTATTCAGCGCAGCTCACCGACGCGACATCGTCGCTCTCGGCCGGCCAGCAGGAGGCGGCGCGGAACAACGTCGCTGACGCGCTGAACGTCGCCGACGAAGTGGGCGGTTCCTCCGGCGAGACCCTGGCGGACGCGGCGCGCGCTGCGTTCACGAGCGGCTTCACGCTGGCGGTCGTCGTCTCGGTGGTGTTGCTGTTCGCCGTGACCGCACTGGTGATGGCGTGGCTTCCGCATCTGCGTCGCGTTCGGCGCCACCGCTGGTGGGCGAGCCCAATCGCGCGGCCGCCCGCGCCCGCGTCTACCCGGGTCGAGGCGTGAAGCGGATCGGCCGGCGAGCACGCGAACCGGCATGGGCGTAGTGTCGACTTGTGTCCGCGCGTCCCGAGCTCGTCGAGATCGCGCATGCGCACGCCGCGGCGGAGGCGGCCGATGACTTCGACACGGTGATGGCGACGCTCGAAGACGATCCGGTCTACGAGCTTCATCCGCGTGGTGTTGCCTTCCGCGGGCGCGACGCGGCGCGCGCCTACTACGAGCATTTCTTCGGCAGGGTCAAGGCGATGATCGCGGGCTACGAGCTTCGCAACGAATGGGTGAACGACAACGGGCTCGCCCAGGAGTACGTCATTCACTTCGAGCTTCCCGACGGAACCCGCGAGAGCCATCCCGTCATGGCGATCCTCACGTTCGGCTCGACCGCGCTGTCGGGTGAACGGCTCTACGCCAGCGACCGGCTGCTCGAGCTCCTGTTCGGCCCCGCGCTCGACCAGGCAGAGCCGCTCGCCCCGTCGGGCCGGTAGCTGCGATGGCCGAGCTGGGGCCGGACGACCTCGTGCTGTGCTCGGGCACGATCCCGGCCGCCGGGTTTCGCGAACGGGTCGAGGCCGCCGCCGCCGGCGGGTTCTCCGCGATCTCGTTGTGGGGCAAGGACTACGCCGGCGCCCGCCGCGACGAAGACCTCTCCGACGCCGACCTGCGTACCCTGCTCGACGACCACGGGCTGGTGGTGGCCGAGCTCGACGCGGTGATGCCGTGGTCGGCGAGCCCGGTGATCGACCTGCCGGGAGCCGAGGTCGACGACGGGGCGACGTTCGTGGCGTTCTCCGAGCACGACTTCTACGACGTCGCCGACGCCATCGGTGCCCGGTCGCTCAACGCGGTCGAGATCACCGGGGAACCGCTCGAGCTCGACGCCGCCGCCGAGGTGTTCGCCGGCCTTTGCGATCGCGCCGCCGAACACGGGCTGCTCGTGCATCTCGAGTACCTCCCGTGGTCGTCGGTGCCCGACGCTCGCACCGCCTGGCGGATCGTGCGCACCGCCGACCGCCCCAACGCCGGGGTGCTCGTCGACAGCTGGCACGAGTTCCGCAACCAGGCCGGCGACGACCAGCTCGGGGAGGTGCCGGGCGAGCGAGTGATCGCCGTCCAGCTCAACGACGCGTCGGCCGCCGCCGAGGCCGACCTCGTCGACGAGACCTTGCACCGGCGACTCGTCCCCGGCGACGGTGCCATCGACCTCGTCGGGCTCGTGCGCCTGCTCGACGACGGTGGCTGTCGCGCCCCCATCGGGGTCGAGGTGTTCTCCGACGAGCTCAACGACTTGCCGGCGGTGGAGGTCGCGCGGCGGGTGGGCGACGCCACCCGTGCTGTCCTGGCGGCGGCCCGGGCAACGTGAGCGAAGCAGGCCCGCCTACTTGATCGCGAGCGCGTTGGGCGGCGAGCCGATGCCGCCAGGGATCGTCAGCGGTGCACTCGTGAACAGGAACTCGTACACCCCGTCGGCCGCGCAGTCCTCGGCGAGGGCGTCGAAGTCGAAGAACTCGCCCAGCGGGATACCGAGCAGTGCGAGGACGCGCGTGTGCACGGCGTCGTCGGGCACCATCTCGCCCCCGGTCGCCACCCACGGCGGGAACGGCTCGACGCCCGGATTGTCGACCGCGAGCGCGGCGACGCCGTGGTCCCAGAGGAACTCGGCGAGTGCTGGGCCGGGCCCGAGACCCGGGATCTTGAAGTGCTCGAAGCTGAAGTCGCGGCTCCCGTTCGACAGCCCGATCCGACCGTCCTCGTCGAGCCCGCGGTAGTAGGTGACCCACCCCAGGCGCACGCAGAGGACGTCGCCCTCGCGCAGCTCGACGCCCTGAGCGTCGGCCGTGCTGGCCAGCAGCTCGGGTGGCACGACGGTGGCCTCGTCGACCGCCAGCGGTTCGCCCGTGGATTCGCTGTGCCGCGCGACGTCGAGCAGCACGCCTCGCCCGGCGATCCCGGTTCGCGCCCACGCGTCGATGCCGAGCCGGCCCGCCTTCACCCCGTCGGCGTCGATCCCGCCGAAGAAGCCGCGTGACCCGTGCGCGTAGTGCCCGAAGCTGTCCCACTGCGTCGAGGCCTGCGGATAAAAGTTGTCGAGGCGGTCGTCGAGCACTTGCCCCGGGAGCATGTCGAAGACCTCGTGGCGCATCGCCTCACGGCCGAAGAACGGCGGGTCGGGAAGGTCGAGGGGAAGGTTCAGCGAGAACCGGCGGCCCGTGCGCACGAGCTTGCCCGCCGACGCAACCCGTTCGGGTGTCAACCGCTCCAGGGACCCGAGCGCGGGATCGAGCACATCCCACGCACAGCCGTCGGGAAGCTCGTGGTAACGCGGATGCGGGCTCACGTCCGGAGGCTAACCGGGACGAGCGCCCGCGCGAAGCTGCGTCCATGGAATCGAGACAACTCGGCGAGCTCACGGTCTCGGTCGCGGGGCTCGGATGCAACAACTTCGGCATGCGCATCGACGAGCTTGGATCGCAGGCTGTCGTACATGCGGCGCTCGACGCCGGGATCACGTGCTTCGACACCGCCGACCTCTACGGGCGGACGAAGTCGGAGGAGTATCTCGGACGCGCCCTCGGCTCCCGGCGCGACGACGTCGTGATCGCCACCAAGTTCGGGATGATGGCGCCGCCGGATGGGCTGACCGGCGGGAGCCCCGACTGGGTGCCACGGGCCGCGGAGAACAGCCTGCGCCGGCTCGGCACCGATCGCATCGACCTCTACGTCCTCCACCAACCGGACACGGACACGCCGATCGGCGACACGCTCGAGGCACTCGACGCGCTCGTGACCGCCGGCAAGGTGCGCGAGATCGGATGCTCCAACTTCACGTCAGCGCTGATCGACGAGGCTGCCGGCGAGGCGGCAGCGCGCGGCGTGCGTCCCTTCGTGAATGTGCAGAACGAGTACAGCCTGCTCCAACGGCGGCCCGAGCGGAACGTGATCCCGGCGCTCGAGCGTCATGCGATGACGCTCACACCCTACTTCCCCCTCGCCAGTGGGCTGCTCACTGGGAAGTACCGGCGCGGGGAAGAGCCTCCGGCCGGGACCCGGTTGGCAGCGTGGGGCGAACGGGGCGCGCAGCTGCTTGGCGACGAGCAGATGGAGGTGGTGGAGCGGCTCGACGCGTTCGCTCGCGGCAAGGGCCACACGCTGCAGGAGCTCGCCCTGTCGTGGCTGGCGAGCAACCCGATCGTGGCCACCGTGATCGCGGGTGCCACGACCCCCGAGCAGGTGCGGGCCAATGCGGCCGCGACCGTTGCCTGGACCGTGTCGGAGCCCGAGCGCGGCGAGGTCGACGAGCTGCTCGCGTCCTGAAGCGACGATCAGCCGGCGAATTCGGGAAAGCGTCGCGCCGGAGCTCAGGCGGCGTGGGCGAAGTTCTGCGCCAGATGCAGGATCTGCGCCGAGTCGACGTGATGGCGGCGGCGTGCGAGCCGCTCGGCTTCGGCCAAGAGCTCCGAATTCCGGTCGGCCCACTCGGCGATCTCGGCCGCCGCCTCCTCGGCGCCGTGGTCGCGGTGCACCTCGGGCGCGAGGAAGTCGGCCATGTTCAGGAGATCGCGGATCTCGGTGGCGTGGTCGTAGTGGACTGGTTCGACCAGTGACTCGACCGCTTCCGCCCGCTCGAAGCCCGCTTGTGTCCGGGCCGGATCCCGTCCCATCGCGTGTGCCACGGCAGCCCTCCTCCGTCCGTTGCCCTCCAGCCTCCCCGTGGTGAGTCGGCCGCCAAACGAGCACTGCCACTTCGGACGATACGCCTGGTCAGAGGCACTGCCTAGTGGGACGAACGTCGGCGAGATCGCCGAGAATTCCCGAACGCGGCGACGCGCCCGCTCATGGATACTCGACCGAAGGCGGCTGGCTAGCGTCCTGCCCGTACGCCTCGACGAGCGTTCGCCACACGAGCTCCGCCAGCGCGGCGCGTTCCTCGTCGGTCGAGCCGGCCTCCCAGCGGGTGTAGTCGGCGCCGGCGGCATCGCCCCAGCCGAGATCGGCGAGTCGCGTGTGCACGCGATCCGTGAGCTGCTCGTGCCGGCCGACGTACTCGTCGCTCACCGCCTCGCAGAGCAGCCGGTCCTCGCCGTCGATGCGCGAGACCTGGACCCAGAGCCGGTTGTCGCGACTCGAGCGGAACAGCACGAGGTCGTGCTTTCCGCGGACGAGCTCTGCGAGCGCGTCGGCGATCTCCGAGGGGGATTCCACGAGGCCGGACAGTACCGCCGCCCTACCATGAGCCCGTGACCGCCGGGGTGGGGGGCCGCCCGGAGACGGCGACCGTGCTGTTCTCGGACCTCGTCGGTTCCACCGCGCTCCGCCAGGCAGTCGGCGACGACGCGGCTGACGACCTTCGTCGATCGCACGATCGAGTCCTCCGTGAGGCGCTCGCCGCACACAGCGGTCGTGAGGTGAAGGGCACCGGCGACGGCCTCATGGTCGTGTTCGGATCTGCTGAACAGGCGGTCGCCGCGGCCGAGACCATGCAGCGCGGAATGGCCCGCCTGAGCCGTCGCGCCCCCGCGCCGGTAGCGATCCGCCTCGGCGTCAGCGCAGGCGACGTCGTATGGGAAGGCGACGACTGCTTCGGGACGCCGGTCGTGGAAGCTCGCAGGCTGTGCGACGCCGCGCAGAGTGGGCAGATCTTGGTCAGCGAGATCGTGCGACTGCTCGCCGGCACTCGCGGCGGCCACGACTTCCGTTCGGTCGGCGAGCTCGAGCTCAAAGGCCTCACGACCCCGATTCCCGCGGCCGAAGTGACGTGGCGGGAGGAGGACGGCGGCCGCATCCCGCTCCCCGCTGCACTCGCCGGCGCGCCGTCGGTCGGCTTCGTCGGCAGGGTCGAAGAGCTCGAGCAGCTCTGGTCGGCGTGGAAGCACTCACGCACAGGCGAGCAGCGCGCCATCCTCATCTCGGGCGAGCCCGGCGTCGGAAAGACGCGGCTCGCGGCCGAGATCGCCCGTCGCGCCTACGACGAGGGAGCCACAGTGCTCTTCGGCCGGTGCGACGAGGAGCTCGCGGTCCCCTATCAGCCGTTCGTGGAAGCCCTCCGTTCGTACGTTGTCGCCTCTGTGCCGGACGACCTCGGTGACCAAGTCGGTGCGTACGGCGGCGATGTCGCCCGCGTCGTCCCCGAGCTCGCCACCCGCCTGCACGATCTTCCCGAGCCGCTGCGCGCCGATCCCGAGACCGAGCGGTACCGGCTGTTCGAGGCGGTGACCGGCTTCTTCGACGGCATCGCGACCGGTACTCCGCTCCTCGTGGTCCTCGACGATCTGCATTGGGGCGCGAAGCCGACGCTGCTGCTCCTTCGCCACCTGGTGCGATCGAAGAACGACCGACCGCTCCTCGTCATCGGCACGTACCGTGACACCGAGCTCGACCGCCGCCACCCACTCTCCGAGATCCTGGCGGATCTGCGACGGGACGGAGCCGTCGAGCGCATCGTGCTGCGTGGCCTCGACGAGGAGGAGGTCACCGAGTTCGTCGGCGTCGCCGCCTCGCAGTCGCTCGACGCGGAGATCGTGGGGCTCGCCCGGGCCGTGTATGCGGAGACCGAAGGCAACCCGTTCTTCGTCGGCCAAGTGCTCCGCCACCTCGTGGAGTCGGGCGCGGTGAGGCAGGAGGACGGACGGTGGGTTCGGAGTCCGAGCGCCGCCCGCATCGGGATCCCCGAGGGCGTGCGCGAGGTGATCAGCCGCCGTCTGGCGACCCTCGACGACCCGACGAACGAGGTCCTGGCGGTCGCGTCGGTGATCGGCCGCGAGTTCGACACCAGTCTGCTCGAGGTGGCCAGTGAAGTCGGGCTCGACGTCGTGCTCGACGCGCTCGAAGTCGCAGAAGGTTCCCGGCTCGTCGAAGCAACAGAGAAGCACGGGCAGTTCACGTTCGTACATGCGCTCGTCCGGTCGACGCTGTACGAAGAGATCCCGACGACCCGCCGGTTGCGCCTCCATCGGCGCGTCGCGAAGGCACTCGAGCCACGAGCCGAAACTGGCGACGACGCCGTCCTGCCGAGCCTGGCGCGGCACTACTGCGAGGCCGCCGGGCTCGGGGAGTCGCCGAAGGCGATCCGGTACGCGACCGCAGCTGCCGAGCATGCCGTCGAGCGCCTCGCCTACGAGGAGGCGGCGAACCTCTACGAACTGGCGCTCTCCGTGCTCGAACCTCGGAGCGATGACGAGCGGCAGCACCGCGGCGACCTGCTCGTCGCGCTGTCTGCGGCGCGCCAGGCTTCCGGGAACCGGGAGGAGGGACACCGCGCCGCCTACATGGCAGCGCAGCATGGTCGCGACACCGGGCGGCCCGAGCTCCTCGCCGAGGCAGCGCTCGCCATCGGCGGGGTACGGGCGTGGACCGAGGCCGGGCTGGTGAACGCGGAGCTCGTCGAGCTCTGCGAGGAGGCACTCGAGGTGTTGCCGGCAACCGACTCTGCCGCTCGAGCCAACGTGGCGGCACGCCTCGGTGGCGAGCTCTACTTCGAGCCGAGCGCCGGCGAGCGGCGACGGGCACTCACCGACGATGCGGTCGCGATGGCCCGGCGCCTCGGGGATCCGGCCACGATCGCGTATGTCCTGGGGAGTGCCCATTGGGGGATGTGGGTGCCGGGCAACGCGCGTGAGCGACTCGCGATTGCCGAGGAGATCCTGTCGCACGGCCGAGTTGCGGGGAACCGAGAGCTCGAGTTCAGCGGTGCATCGTGGGCGTTCGGCGATCTCATGGAGCTGGGCGAGACCGAGCGCGCCGACGAGGTCCTGGCCATCGAGTCGACCATTGCGGACGAGCTCCGCCGTCCCGACTACTACTGGCAGGCCAACGTGCACCGGTGTTGCCGGGTGATGATGGACGGTCACTACGACGAGGCGGCCGTGCTCGCCGAGGAGACACTGGCGTACGGGCAGGCGGCGCAGTCCGAGACGTCGTTGCAGATGTATGGCGTCACACACGTCGAGCTCGCGCGGTCTCGCGGCGGGCTCGAGGCGCTCGAGCCGGTGGTCGCCGCGATGGTGGAGCAGTATCCGCTCATACCGGCGTGGCGGGCCGGACTGGTCTATCTCTATGGCCTGCTCGACCGGATCGAAGACCTCCGGCCCCACTTCGAGCTCCTTGCCGCCAACGACTTCGAGGCGCTCCCGATGGATGCCAACTGGACCGTCGGCATCGCCGTCCTCATCTTGGCCTGCGCATCGCTGCGCGAACGCGAGCGCTCGGCGCGGCTGTACGAGCTCCTCTTGCCCTACCGCGAGTTCTGCGTGACCGCGGGCATGCCCGCGCTCACCATCGGATCAGCCGAGCTTCCGCTCGGCACGGCCGCGGCGACCGCCGGACGCTGGGACCTCGCCGAGGAGCACTTCGAGCGAGCGCTGGCCCGCAACGCCGAGGTCGGCTGCCGCGCTTGGAGCGTGCACGGGAGGTACGAATACGCCTTGGCCATGATCCGTCATGGTGATCCGACGAACACCACGCGGCTGCGCGAGCTGCTTCGCGAGTGTGTCACCGATGGCGGCGCGATGGGGATGCACCGCGTCGTGGATCAGGCGCACGACCTCGCGACGAGTGCAGGACTCGAGCTCCGATGATCGCCGCAAGATCTACGTCGTGACCGACTCGCGTTCTCGCAGCATCAGCACGCTGATGACGATGATCCAGGCGCCCCACAACAGGAACGCGACGAAGCCGAGCGTGCTGACGGCGCTGTTGTCGGTGGCCACGTTCACCGCCGCGACCAGCCACAGGACGCCGAGCGCGGCGCCGAGCCAGCCGACCCACGCGGGGTAGAGCCGGCTTCGCAGCAGGATCACCGAGGTGGCGAGGACGAGCGCCGCGAGCCCGGCAGCGCTGACACCGAGCATGGTGAAGGTGAGCGAGTAGAAGACCTTGGCGCCGCCCGGACCGAGCTCGTTCTGGCGCAGCGCCATCATCGACGTGATCGCGAACGAGACGCCGGCGCCGCCGGCCGCGACCGCAAGGCCGAGCCCGGCCACGACCGTGAGTCGCGGCGCGCCCCCTTCCGCCCGTCGGAGCGTGCTCCAGAGGCTGCCGGCCCACCACAGCAGCGGGAAGATCGCGAGCGCTGACAGGTAGGCGCCGACGCGGATCGCACCGTCGTTGTCGTCCAGGTACTCGAGGATCTCGACCCCTCGGTCGGTCGATTCCGGTGGCTGCCCGGCGATGAAGCTGCTCACCACCGCCAGCACCACGAACACGATCCCGCCAAACGCGCCGTAGCGCTGCCACTGCCCGTCGCCCATGCCCCCTCCTCGTTTGCCTGCGGGTCATGGTCCGCTCAGTGCGCGGCAAGGTCAAGGACCGACCTGCCCCATAAGCTCGGCGATCGGCGTGTTGCGATCGGGGGAACCGCATGGCCGAACGGACGATCGCGGCATTGCGGTTGACCGGCGCAGGGAGGGTCGGCGCGATCGCGCGCGCGGCCGCTGTGGCCGGCGCACTCGAGCTCGGGCTCGATGCCGCGAGCGCGCCGGGGCTCGGCGACGCGGCCGAGGTCGTCGTGCAGTCGATCGCGGAGCACGCGTTCGACGATCCCGAAGAGGTCGAGCTCGAGGTGCAGCTCCTGCGACGGGACGACGCGGTGGTCGTCCGTGTCGACGACCGCGGGCTGCCGCTGGCATTCCGCGACGAGGGCGATGCCTTCGCGCAGGTGCTGGCGGCGGGGGCGGTGGACGAGGCCCACCACGAGTCCCGGGGAGCCGAGGGCAACCGGACCGAGCTCGTCCGCCACTGTGCTGCCACGCACCTCGACATCCGCACGAATGCCGATCCCGACGAGCACACCGAGACCCTCGGGGCCCCGCCGGCCGACGCGAGCATCGAGCTCACGATCCGGGCCATGGATCCGGACGACGCCGACGGCGTGGCCCGGCTGACCTGGCGCACCTACGGCTACACGTACCAGCACCAGGAGTTCTACCGACCCGACCTGCTGCGGCAGGTCCTGAGCGACGGCACGATGCGTTCGTGGATCGCGGCGACGCCGGGCGGAGAGGTCGTCGGACACACGTCCCTCGTGTTCGATCAGCCCGATGCGCTGGTGGCCGAGGGCGGACGGGCGATGGTCGATCCTCGGTTCCGCGGCCACCACGTGATGAAGGACATCGCCCGGTTGCGCGCCCAGCATGCCGACGACGGTGGGCTCTTCGGCTTCTACGCCGACGCCGTGACCGCGCACACCCGGAGCCAGATGTTGTACGGAGGCGCCGACCAGCCGGTGACCGGTTTGCTTCTCGGCTACCTCCCACCGACCGTCACGTTCCGGCGGATCGACGCCGCGTCGGCGCCGGCGCGCCGCCAGGCCGTCGTGATGAGCTACCACCCGCGCCGCCCACACGACGCGCTCACGGTGTTCCCTCCCGAGGCTTCCCGCGAGGTGCTGCGCCGCATCTATCAAGCGCACGACCTACCCCGCCCGTTCGGTGACAGCGACGATCTCGCCGCGGTCACCACGAGCACGCTGGAGTCTCGAGTGTGGCGCGACCTGGGCGCCGCCCTGCTCATCGTGCACGAGCCCGGCGGTGACCTCCACGACGCGGTGCGCTCTCGCCTGCGTTCGATCCGGGGTGCGGGCGTGGAGGTCGTCTATGCCGACCTCCCCCTCGCCCACCCCGTCACACCGGCCGCGGGCGCGGTGCTCAACCGGCTCGGGTTCTCGTTCGGCGGCGTGATCCCGCTGCTGCGCGACCACGGCGACGTGTTGCGCCTGCAACACGTCGGCGAGCTCGACGTCGACCCGAGTGAGATCGAGCTCGTGAGCACGATGGCAAAGGAGCTGCTCGCCTTCATCCTCGATCGACGCGACGCGGTCAGCTGACGCCGCCGGCGCCGTCGCATCTACCGGCTGACGATGCCGGCAGATCGTCGCAGCGTGTGAATGATCGCCAGCCGGGAGCGCAAGCCGAAAGTCTGGCCCGCGTGCGGCGTCCGTCGGGTGGGAAACTCGGCCCATGACCACGACCACCGTCCTGTGCACCGACGGCTCGGAGCCGGCGCTCCGTGCCCTGGCAGCTGGGTTGGCGCTCCTGAGACCCGCGGAACGGACCGTCGTCGTGACGGTGATCGACGGCGTCGACGAGATGGACGTGACCGGGACGGGGTTCGCCGGCGGGGTGATGTCGCCGGAGGAGTTCGACGAGCAGCGCCGGCAACAGCAGGTGGAAGCCGGGCAGATCCTCGACCAGACCGCGACCGCGCTCGGCGTCGACGACGCCGAGCAGCGCGTCCTCGACGGCGATCCCGGTTCGGCGATCTGCGCTCTCGCGTCGGAGCTCGACGCGACCGCGCTCGTCATGGGGTCCCGTGGCCGAGGTGGGATCAAGCGTGCGCTGCTCGGCTCGGTGTCGGACTATGTCGTCCGCAACGCACCGTGCACGGTGATGGTCACGCGCGCCGACGCGACCACCTGATGCCATCCGATCTCGACGCCGGCCTGCTCCTGCAGGCTGCACAGGATCGCACCGGGCTCGACGACTTCGGCGACCCGACCTTCCGGGACGGGCTCGACCGGCTCGTCGACGGGCTGAGCACCGAGGCGCGGCTGAACGACCTCGGCCGGGTCATCGCGCCCGAGGGGCTGGTCGCGCACCTGGCGAACCGGCTGCAGATCGTCGACTGGCATCGGCGGCATCCCGAGATCGCCGCCACCGACGTGACCCCGCCCGTCGTCATGATCGGTATGGGTCGCACCGGAACGACGATCCTGCACGACCTCCTCGGCCAGGACCCGGACAACCGCATCCCGCGTACCTGGGAGGTGGACCAGCCGTGTCCACCGCCCGAGACCGCCACGTACGAGACGGATCCGCGCATCGCCGAGTCGCAGGCTCGCATCGACATGGCGTACGAGGCTCGCCCGGTGATGCGGTCGATGCACCCGATGGGGGCGCGGCTGGGGCAGGAATGCATCGTGTTCATGGGCAGCGAGTTCAAGAGCGGCATCTTCCTGAGCCAGTACAACCTGCCCGCGTACATGTACTGGCTGAACCACGAGGCCGACATGGCGACCGCCTATCGCTGGCACCGCGGGTTCCTGCAGCTGCTGCAGTGGCGCCACCCGGGCGAGCGGTGGATCCTCAAATCCGGTGCCCACCTGTGGGCCCTGCCCGCCCTCATGGCCGAGTACCCGGGAGCCGTGCTCGTGCAGACGCATCGCGACCCGCGGCGCATCATCGCCTCGCTCACCTCGCTGTTCGCGGTGGTACACGCGACCGCGAGCGACGGGGTGACCGTCGCCGGCGTAGCCGCCGAGTGGGCCGATCCGGTCCTCGACGCCCTTGATCGGTCAGTGACCGCACGTGAGGACGGCACCATTCCGCCGGGCCGAGTGCTCGACGTGCAGTACACCGAGTTCCTCGCCGACCCGGTCGCCACTCTGCGGGCGATCTATTCCCATCTCGGCGCCGAGCTCACGCCTGCGCTCGAGTCGCGCATGCGCAGCTTTTTCGCCGACAACGACGCCCAGAAGTTCGGGAGGCACGGCTACACGTGGGCCGATACCGGCCTCGACGCGGGCGAGGTCATGGAGAAGGCGAAGCGCTACTGCGAGTACTTCGACGTCGCCACCGAACCGCTGCCGTGAGATTGGAAGGGGGCAGGGAGTGAAAGCCGCCGTGTACTACGAGACGGGCGCGCCCGACGTGTTCCGGTACGAGGACGTGCCCGACCCGGCGCCGTTCCCGGGAAGCGTCGTGATCGACGTCGAGGCCATCAGCATCGAGGGCGGCGACACGCTCAATCGCCTCGGTGGTGAGATGGCGACGACGCCACACATCGTGGGCTACCAGGCAGCGGGGACGATCCGGGAGGTGGGTGACGGTGTCACCGACCGTGAGATCGGCCAGCGAGTCGTCGGCACGATGCTGTGGGGGTCACACGCCGAGCGTTTCGTGGTGCCGGCGGCCACGACCTGGGTGCTCCCCGATGGCGCCGACGTCGTGACGTGCGCGTGCGTGCCCGTCGCCTTCGGCACCGCCGACGACTGCTTGTTCGAGTTCGGGCACCTGCAGCCGGGCGAGACCGTCCTGATCCAGGCGGGTGCGGGGGGTGTGGGCCTCGCCGCCATCCAGCTCGCCAAGCGCGCCGGCGCGACGGTGCTGGCCACGGCATCGAGCGACGAGCGGCTCGAACGGCTGCGCGAGTTCGGCCTCGATCACGGCATCAACTACGCGCAGCCCGGGTGGGTCGACGAGGTGCGTACCCACACCGACGGGCGGGGTGTCGACCTCGCGGTCGACTCCGTTGGCGGCAAGGTGCTGCAGGGCAGCATCGCCTGTCTCGCCTCCCGAGGTCGCGCGATCACGGTCGGCAGGGCCGGCCGCGATCCGCAGCCGCTCGACGTCTCGGTGCTCAGCGCGGGGAACCAGTCGCTCACGGGCGTCTTCCTCGGCGCCGAGATCGGGACCGAGCGGGCGCGGACGATGATCGCCCGGCTCGTCGACGACGTCGTCGCCGGTCGCCTGCGGGTACTGGTCGACCGTACGTATCCGCTCGCCGAGGCGGCCGCTGCCCACGCCTTCCTCGAGAGCCGTCAGGCCGTGGGGCGAGTCGTGCTTCTGCCCTGACTGCCTCGTCACGCTGCGGTCGTGACCACCGGGAGGCGTCGGGGCCCGATCTCGAAGAACGTGGACACGTTCTCGAACTCGTAGCCGGGCTCGAGCGCTACGGAACCGTGCACGAAGTGGTCGAAGAAGGCGGTGAGCGCGAGACGCGCTTCGACCCGCGCCAGCGCCGCACCCGGGCACACGTGCGGCCCGTAGCCGAACGTGAGGTGCTGGTCGGCGTTGGGCCGGTCGAGGTCGAAGGCGTCGCCGCCGTCGAAGACCCGCTCGTCGCGGTTCGCCGAGCCCGTACCCACGACCACGCGCTCGCCTTCGCCGATCTCGGTGCCCCCGATCGCCGTGGCGTGCACGCAGCCGCGGGCGACGAACAGGATCGGCGGAGCCAGGCGCAGGCTCTCCTCGATTGCCGGGTTCAGCGCGGTGTCATCGCGCCGAAGGCGGGTCTCGAGGTCGGGATCGGCGAGTATCTGATGGAGCAGGTTGCCGAGCAGCTGGCTCGTTGTGGTCAGGCCGCCGGTGATGAGGTTCCGGGTGAGCGCACGCAGCTGGCGCGGCGACAGCCGTACGTCGTCGACCTCGAGGCGGATGAGGCGCGTCAACACGTCATCCGGAACCGGCGCGCCACGCGCGATTTCCTCCGACCGCAGCGTGACCTTCTCGTCGATGTAGCCGGCGAACTCCGGGAACGCGCCCGCGAACCCTTCGCCGCGCTCCGTGCGGTTCAGGCGCGGGAACTCGCTCTCCATGAGCGCCTTCGCCCATCCAGCGAGCTCCTCGGCGTCCTCGGCCGGGAAGCCGAGCAGGTGCACGGTGATGCGGTTGGGGAGCGGCACCGTGAACGCGGGCACGAGGTCGGCGGTGCCCGGCACGGGGATCTGCCGTAGGAGCTGCAGCGCGGTGTCGCGCATGAATGGCTCCGCCGCGTGCACGACCTTGGGTGTGAGCGCGGTGACCATCACGCGCCGCACGGCCGTGTGCTGCGGCGGGTCGAGCTCGCCCAGGATGCGGTCCTCGAACGGCACCTCGACCCCCGGCGCCTTCATCCCCGACGCGTTCGAGAACGACGCTGTGTCGCGCAGCGCCTCCCGGCACTCGGCATGGCGGGTGACGTAGTGCATGCCGCCGGCGATCGGGGCCACCGGGCCCGTGTCGCGGAGCTGCTCGAGCAGCGGCCAGGCGCGCTGGGCCTGGCCGGGGTCGAACGGATCGAAGGTGGTCACACCCGCTCGTAGCCGGCGGCCGGCGTGCCGGGAGGTTGCAGGTCGTCGGGCGTCGCCGCCGGGTTGAACAGCAGGACCTCGCACTCGAGCCCGTCCGGATCGATGAAGAACAGGCTGATGGCGGCGCCGAAGTCGGTGACGAAGCCGTCGGTCGCGCCCCGCGCGATGAGCCGGTCGCGGATCTCGTCGAACGCTTCGTGTGAGGCCGCTTCGAGGCCGATGTGGTCGATCCGACCGCGGCTGAACATCGGTGTCTGGCGTTCGGCCTCGGTGTTTCCCTCGATCTCGAACACGTTCAGGTGCGTCTTCGGCCCGATCTCGACGAGGGAGAGGCGCCCCGCGTCAATCACCTGATCGCTGAAGACCTTGGCGTCGAAGACTTCCCGGTAGAAGGCGTGCAGCCGGTCGGTGTCGTTCGTCAGGACGGCAACGTGGTTGATTCCGTCGAGCAGCATGGCGTCAGACAGTATGCGCTCGCCGAGCGGGGGTCGATCGACCCATCGTGGCTGTGGTCGAATGACCCTTGTCGTCGAACGAGGGGACCATATGCGCATCGGGATCTTTCGGGGCGACACCGCCAACGGGACGATCGACAAGATCGTCGACGCCGCGGGCAAGGCGAACGACGCCGGGTACGCGTCGTTCTGGCTTCCCCAGATCTTCGGCTACGACGCGATCACGGCGCTCGCGGTGGTCGGAGCGCAGGTGCCGCGGATCGAGCTCGGCACCGCGGTCGTACCGACGTATCCCAGGCACCCCGTGATGCTCGCCCAGCAGGCGCTCACCACCCAGGCGATCAGCGGCGGGCGGCTGGCCCTCGGCATCGGCCTGTCACATCAGGTGGTGGTCGAGGGCATGTATGGCATCTC
>JAPSGP010000552.1 GCA_031177445.1 Acidimicrobiia bacterium | reverse complement strand
AGGCGCCGCTGGGCGAGATGATCTTCATCGGGGGCAAGTTCTCGTACGCCCAGGGGAGCGAGGGCCGGCCCTGTGACTGGTGGCTGTACGAGGACAAGAAGATCCCTCAGACCCGCCTGAGCGCGGCCGTGGGCTTCGACCGCGACGAGGTCAAGATCACCGCCATCACCTACGAGGAGATGCGTCCGGGGTGCTACGACCCCAAGGCGAGGCTCGAGGACATGGACGTCAACTGGGTCGAGGCGTCGTTGTCGTTCCCGACCTTCCCCCGATTCTGTGGCCAGACGTTCCTCGAGGCGAACGACATGGAGCTCGCCGACCTGTGCGTGAAGGCGTACAACGACTGGATGTTCGACGAATGGTGCGCGGGCTCGAGCGGTCGGCTGATCCCGTTGCCGATCATCCAGCTGTGGGACTCGAAGCTCGCCGCCGCCGAGATCCGGCGCAGCGCCGAGCGGGGCGGCCACGCGGTCGCGTTCACCGAGATCCCGCCGTTCCTGGGCCTGCCGTCGGTGCACGACCCCGACCACTACTGGGACCCGTTCTTCGAAGCGTGCGCCGAGACCGACACCGTGGTGTGCATGCACATCGGCTCGTCGTCGAAGATGCCGTCGACGTCGGGCGATGCGCCCCCGGCGGTTGGCTCCACGCTCACGTACATGAACGCGGCGATGTCGCTGACCGACTTCCTGATGTCGGGGGTGTTCGAGCGCTTCCCGGGCCTCAAGATCGCCTACTCCGAGGGCCAGATCGGCTGGATCCCCTACATCCTCGAGCGCGCCGACGCGGTATGGGACCACAACCGGGCCTGGGGCGGCGTGCGCGACCAGGTGAAGCGCCCGCCGAGCCAGTACTACAAGGAGCACGTGTACGGCTGCTTCTTCGACGACGCCCACGGGCTGCGGTCGCTGGAGGAGATCGGCGTCGACACCGTGACCTTCGAGACCGACTACCCGCACAGCGACTCGACCTGGCCCAACAGCAAGGAGATCGCGGAGCGGCTGATGAAGCACCTCGACGACGAGCAGATCTACAAGATCGTGCGGGGCAATGCCATCCGCATGCTCAACCTCGACCTCCTGGTGTAGTCCACCAGTCCTTCATCACCGAGCCGGATCGATTCCGCGTCTCGTGGCGCAAGAACCCGGGCGATCAGGGCCGTTGCCTTAGGCTCGCCCCCCGTGGGTTCGGCGAGCACCGACCTCGAGGCGCGCCCGGTCGCGCCGCCGAGTCCCGTGGCGCGTGAGACGCGAGCGGAGGCGATCGACTCGTCGCGCTTGATCGTGTCGGTGCACGTGGCCTCGCTGGTCATCGGGCTCGGGCTGCTCCTCTTTCTCACCCGTGAGCAGTGGTTCTCGCAGGACGACTGGGCGTTCGTCCTGCGATCGCTACCCGGTGGCGAAGGGGTGCTGGAGCCGCACAACGGGCACTGGGCCACGGTGCCGATCGTCGTCTTCCGCGGGCTGTTCGCGGTGTTCGGCCTGAAGCGGTACGCGCCCTACCTCGTCCCGGTCATGGTGCTGCAGGTGGTGCTCGCGCACGTGCTGTGGCGGCTCATGCGCCAGATGGCGATTTCGTCGTGGATCGCGACCGCGATGAGTGCAGTGTTCCTCGTCGCGGGCGGCATGGCCGAGGTCCTCTTGCTCTCCATGCAGATGGGCTTCGTCGGCGCGGTGCTCCTCGGGGTCGTCACGACCATGCTGGCAAACCACGTCGAGCCCGACCGCAGGCGCGACCTCCTTGCGATCGTGGTCGCGATCGTGAGCCTCGCGTTCTCGGGGTTGTCGGTCACGCTGATCGCAAGCGCGGCGCTGGTGGCGTGGTTCCGGCGGGGCTGGAGGGCGGCGACGGTGCTGGCGGCACCCTCGGCCGCGGTCTACCTGCTGTGGCTCGTGGTGTTCGGGCGTGATGACCTGGCGGGCGACGACTTCGGCGCTTCGGACGTCGTCGATGTGCCCAACTTCGTCTGGTCGGGACTCAAGACGAC
>JAPSGP010000263.1 GCA_031177445.1 Acidimicrobiia bacterium | reverse complement strand
GTCGACACCAAGCCGGCTGCGATCACGCGCGCGGTACCGAAGCGCTCGACGAGCGGAGCCGCGATGCGAGGGGCGAGCAGCGCGACCGCGACGCCGCCGGGCAGTACGCCGAGGCCGGCTTCGAGCGACGACCAGCCCCGCAGCTGCTGCATGTAGAGAACGGCGACGAACTGGAACCCGACCCATGAGCCCTGAAGCGTGAGCGCGCCCACGTTCGCCCGTACCAGCGAGCCCGTGCGCAGGATGCCCAACCGCACCAGTGGTGCGGCGGCCCGCCGCTCGAGCGCGACGAACGCGGCAAGGATCGCAGCGGTCCCGAACAGCGACCCGATGGTGCGGACCGATTCCCACCGTGCCGACGGCGCTTCGACCACGGTGAAGACGAGCAGCAGCATCGCTGCAGTCAGGACGAACGCGCCCCGGATGTCGAACGCCCGTGTCGCGCGCTCCGGCCGGCCGGTGTCGGGCACGAGGCGCACCGCCGCGAGCAACGTGGCGAACGCCAGCACGACGGGAACGAAGAACACCAAGCGCCAGCTGATGTCGCTGAGCAAGCCGCCGACGACGAGGCCGAGGGAGAACCCGGTCGCGCCGGTCGCGGTGTAGATGGCGAGGGCCCGGTTGCGGGCCGGGCCCTCGGCGAAGCTCGTCGTGATGATCGAGAGGCCCGCCGGCGCGGTGAACGCCGCGCTCACCCCGGTGATGAAGCGGGCCGCCACCAGAAGCTGCCCGTTGGTGGCGAGGCCACCGAGCCCGGATGCGACGACGAACACGCCGAGCCAGAGCAGGAACATGCGCCGCCGGCCGAGCAGGTCGGCGGCTCGCCCGCCGAGGAGCAGGAAACCGCCGTACCCGAGCACGTACCCGCTCACCACCCACTGCAGCGAGCTCGTCGACATGCCGAGGTCGGCGCGGATCGATGGCAGCGCGACGCCCATCATCGACACGTCGAGCGCGTCCAGGAAGAGGGCGCCGCAGAGCACGATCAGCGTGCCCCAAGCGCGCCGGTCCAGTCGGTCCGAGCTGAGGCCGCCCGCCGGGGCGGCGGGCCGGGGAGGAGCTTCGACGGTCGTCATGGGGGCTCCGCGAGCTTGGGAGGATGCGGACTGATCGGTCCGGGACTGATCGGTCCGCATTCTGACGGGCTCGGCCGCTCCCGTCAAGCCCTCGGGACCGATCGGTCCGCTATTGTTCACCCGGAGGACGAGCCATGCCCCGCACACCCGCCCCGGGAACCCGAGACCGGATCCTCGACAACGCGGCGCGCCTCTTCTACGAGCACGGCGTCCACGAGGTGGGGCTCCAGCAGATCGTCGACGCAGCGTGCTGCGGCAAGAACCTCCTCTATCGGGAATTCGAGAGCAAGGACGACCTCGTGGTCGCGTGGCTCGAACGTTGCGCCGACGAATGGCGGGACCACGTCGAGGACGTGGAACCGGACGCCGAGCCCGCGGCGCGGCTCGTCGCCATCGTGCGAGATTTCGCGGCGCGAGCCGCGGCGCCGGGCTATCGCGGCTGCGCGCTTCGCAACACGTATGCAGAGTTCGGCGACCCGGACCACCCGGCCCATCGCGTGTCGGTGGAATACCTGCGCGACGTCCGCTCCTACCTGCTCGACCTCGCGACCCGCGCCGGCGCGACCCGGCCCGACGCCTTGGCCGATCGCCTCATGCTCATCATCGACGGGCTCGCGGTGAACAGTGCCATGCTCGGCGCCAACGGCGCCGGCCCCGCGGCCGTGACCTTCGCCGAAGAGGTCGTCGCCGCGGCGATCGACTGATCCTCATCGAATCAGCGCAGCTTCGCCACGGCCTCCGCCACTGCGCGCCTCGACGTGTCGACGAGTACCGCCGAGACACGACGCTGACGTCGGCGGCCTACGAGCGCACCTCTTCGATGATCATGAGATCGGGGGCCGAACGACTCGGCGAGCCCGCCGAGCTCTGCGCCTGCGCACCTTCCCGGTGCGTGGCGTGGCTTGCGGCGCTTCCGGCATCACGACCGGGACCGATCACTGGTCGCCGCGAGCCCGGCGCGCAGGATCGCTTCGGCCGCCCAGCGAGCGACCGCGAGCGCTTCATCGGGCTCGAGGTGACAGACGTCGCGCATCACCACCATCGCCTCGGTGCCCATCACGAGGCAGAGCGCCGCCTCCATCCGCCGAAGGTCGGCGTCCGGCACGGTCCCACGCAGTGGTTCGACGGAGTCGGCGATCCAGCGAGTGCGCCGGCCGGCGCGCACCGTTGGGGCGTGGCCGTCGCCGGCATCACCGGTTCGCGCCGCCAGCCACAGGTCGAGGTACGTCCGCATGGCGCGGCGATATAGCTCTTCGTCAGCGAACACGTGTCGGTTCAGCCGGTCGGCGACCTCGAGCAGTCGCGCCTCCACGCCTTCTGTGTCGACGGGCTCAGCGAGCAACTCCTCGATCTCGGGGACGTCGATGGTGACCGAAAGCTCGACGAGCAGCGACTCCTGCGTCGGGAAGTAGCGGTACGCAGTCGTGCGTGACACCATCGCCTCCTCGGCCGCCTCAGCGACCGTCGGCGTGATGCCCTGGCTGACGAGCCGCTGCGCGGCATCGACGATCGCAGCGCGGGTTCGCAGCTTCTGGTTGACCCGACCGGCTCTGTCGAACGAACGCGCTTGACTCGGGACCTGCATGCCGTTACGGTACAGCCGTCCTGTTACAGAGCGCAAGTACCGCAATGGAGGGTGGGGCAATGGACCGAGCCGCGATGGACCGCATCGTCAACGAGCACTTCATGTATGAGGCCACCGACGACGTCGACGGCGTCCTGGCGACGCTGACCGACGACGTCCAGCACCACGTGATCGGCTCCCACTGGGGACCGCTGGCAGGGAAGGCCGCGGTGCGCCCCTTCTACGAGGAGCTCTTCGGCGACCTCAAGGGCGAAGGCGTCGAGCCGGTGGCCCGCTGGTACGGCGACGACTTCGTCGTCGACGAGACCATGTGGACCGGGCACGTCAACGACGCTCGCGTCTTCGGGCTGACCGGGAAGTCGGGTCGGGTCACGTTCCGCTTGCTGCACGTGTTCGAGCTGCGCGACGGCCTGATCAGCCGCGAGAACGTCTGGTCCGACGTCGTAGCCATCGCCGAGCAGGTCGCGTAGCGGCAACCCCACGCCGCAAGCACATCCAGCTCACTGCGCGTAGAGTCGGGCGCGAGGTTGTCATGAACGAGCGCTCCGATCTCAGCCGGCTCTCGCGGCAGTCGCTCGCCGACCTCGGCCGTGAGTACATGCTGTTCGCGTTCCTGCTGACACGCTCCGGCCTCGGGCAGGTCCACCTCCGGTTCGGCCCCGAGGAGCAGGAACGGATCGCGATCCTCGAATGGATGGGCGCGAGCCCCGTCTACACGCAGCGCATGCAACGAGCGCTGGGATTCGTCGGCGACGACATGGCGACGATCTTCAAGGGACTGCAGCTCGACGTCGGCTTCACCCATCAGTACATGGACGTCGGATATCGGTTGGTCGACGCCGAGCACGGCGAGTTCTGGCTCAACTCGTGCGGCGCCCTGCTCGACGTCGAGCCGATGGGCGAGCACTCCGTGGTGTCGATGTGCCATCACATCGAGGACCCGACGTTCGACGCCACAGCGGTGGCGACCAATCCCCGGGCCCGAATCCGGCCGGTGCACCGCCCGCCGCGGCGACCGTCCGACCGGCAACCGCACTGCTACTGGACCGTCACCATCGATCCTGACGTGGAGCCCGTCGTCGAGGCCGAGCTCACCGGGCGGGTGCGCCGATCGCGGCTCGCCACGCTCGAGACGGTCGTGGCGCCCGGGCGGGAGGCGGGCGGGCTGCTCGACTACTCCGGAGCCTTCGATCCCGAGTTCCAGCTCGAGGTGCTGGGGGACGGGGCGCTGCTGCGGGCACTCACCGAGCTCGCGCTGCAGAGTCATCTCCTCGTACGCGCGATGTTGCTGGCGGTCTCCGACGGTCACGGGGAGGACGCGGCGAGGGACCTGGCGGTCGACATGTGTGTCGGCGCGAACTGGATCGCGTCGGAGCGACTGCGCGATCTCCTGGGGGCCTCGGCCGGTGCCGACGCGATCTCGCGCGTGGTGCCGCTGCATCCCGCGTTCCCGCCCGACTACGCGCCGGTGCGGGTCGAGCCGGTCGGTGACGATCGCGTGCACCTGTCCCTGGATCCCCAGTCGCCGGCGTTCCGCGAGGGCGACGGCGCGTCGTGGTTCGCCCTGCTGGCGGCGGGCGACGCGCGGCCGCTCGAGGCGCTCGTTCAGGGCATCGACGCCCGAGCGACGGTCGAGTCGGTGGCTCCGCTCACGTGGGACGTCGTCGTGCGAGCCGACAGTTCCGTGGCCGAGGAGCCGGACGCGGTGGCGATCACACGGGTCGGGAAGTGCGCGGGGTTCGAGTTCGTCCGCCGCCGCCCCGTGCCGGCGGCCTGATCAGATCGTCGCGAGCGCCGGCGCGCAGTCGAAACCGGCGGCATCCCCGACCCCCGCCGGGACGAATCCGAGATCGAGGAGCGAGGCCGGATCGGGCTGCCCGGCCGCGAACACCAGCGCCGCCGACCGCAACCGGTCGGCGGGCACCCGTTGCTCGAGCGACTGCTGGAGCGCGAGCTCGACCGTGACGCCGTCGGGGGACGCGGGCGCATCGAGCGCGGTCGCCGCGTCGCGCGCGAGCTCCTCGAGCTGGTCGTCGGTCGAGCCGAGCGCACGAAGCACGTCGGCCGCCGCTCGGGCTCGGGCCAGGATCGGTTCCGCTCGCTCCGCGAGCTCGACCGGCGCGGCGTCGACGTAGGGGCCCACGTCGCGCACGAGCAGCGGGGCGTACACGAGATCGGCGATGCCGGCGGCGCTGGGTGGCTCGCCCAGGATCGCCTCGGCCCACGCCACGATGCTGCGCAGCGCCCCCGGGAGCGTGGGGCAGAACCGCGCCGGGTCGCCCCCGGTGAGCGTGGTGACCACCGTGTAGGTATCGTCG
>JAPSGP010000262.1 GCA_031177445.1 Acidimicrobiia bacterium | reverse complement strand
TGCCGCGGCCGGGGTGGCCGTCCTCGCGTTCACCGCCGCCGTGCTCGTCTTCCCCGTCACCTGGTTCGTCCTCTGGTTGTTCGGGCTCGCGGGCGGGTCCTTCGGAACCGGCCGTGGCCTGCTGGTCTGGTCGGGCGTCATCGCTGCCGCGATCGGCGTGGCGTTCGGCGTGGGGATCTTCGCGAGGTCGTTGGCGCGGGCAGAGCGCCACGCGCTGGAGCACGTCCGCGCCTGGCCGCTCCCCGGCGCGTCGCCGTCGCCGCCGGTGTCGATCCCGCCGGACGCGCCGTCACGCGTCCAGCGCATCGTCGACTCGATCGCGATCGCCGCGGGCGTGCTCCCGCCCCGTACCGCGGTCGTGGTCGACGACGCGCCCAACTGCCTCACCGTCGGTCGCAAGCCCGCCAGGGCGTGGATCGTGGTCACGACCGGCTTGCTGGCGTTGCCACCACGCGAGCTCGAGGCGATCGTGGCCTACGAGGTCGGCCGCGTCGCCGAGCTCGACGTCTCGCTCGACACCGTCGTGTACGCCTGCACCGCGCGCGGCATCGAGCTGTGGGCGCTGACGTTCGGCGACTTCGACGACGCCAGCCTGCTCACCGCGCCGCTCGCCGTGCTCGTCACCCCGGTGGTGCTCGGCGGCCTCCTGCTCCGCGGGATCGCGCTCCGCAATCGGACGCGACTGTCGGACGGTCTGGCCGTCCGCTACTGCCGGGATCCGGTCGCGCTGGCACACGCGCTGCGGCGCCTCCTCGACGACCCCGCGGAGGTTCGGCGCGGGAACCCGGCGAACGCCCACCTGTGGCTCGAGTACCCGCACACGCGTGCGTCGCGGTTCTTCCTGCGCACACACCGCATCCTGCCGCGGCGCGTCGAGCGGGTGGAGCGCCTCGCCCGACTCCGGTGAGCGGGTATGGGAGAATGGAGGCATGACGCAAACAACGCACGCTCCCAGCTACACGGGTCCGAGCTTCCGCCGGATGGACGAGTCCACCGCCGAGCAGTGGGCGGTGATCGGCGCCGAGACCTTCGACCGCCAGGAGCGCGTCGGCGACCGGGTGCTCGGCATGCTGCGATCGCTCGCCGAGATCAGCGACGGGTTCGCGGTCGACCAGCTCACCCACTGCTTGCAGACGGCCACCCGGGCCGAGCGAGCGGGAGCCGACGACGAGGTCGTGATCGCCAGCCTCTGCCACGACATCGGCAAGGCCGTCAGCGTTCCCAACCACCCGAAGATCGCGGCCGAGATCCTGCGCCCGTACGTCCGCGACGACGTCTACTGGATGGTGCTCGTCCACCAGGACTTCCAGGGCCGGCACTACTACCACCACTTCGGCGGCGATCCCGATGCGCGTGAGCAGTACCGCGGGCATCCCGCCTACGAGCTCACCGAGCGCTTCGCCGACGAGTGGGACCAGGTCGCGTTCGACCCCGACTACGACACGCTCCCCCTCGAGCACTTCGAGTCCCGCCTCCGCGAGCTCTTCCGCCACCCCCACACGATGTAGCCCACCACTCGATGCGTCGCCGAGAGCGAAGAGCTCGCGCTCAGAGACGCATCGACACCGTCACGTGATCCCGAGGCGGCGGGCGGATTCGACGGCCTTGGCCCGGACTTCGTCGGCGCCGGCGATCACGCCGCCGCGCATGAGGACTCGGCCCGCGACCACGGTGGTGTCGACGACCGCGCCGGAGGCCGCGTAGACCAGGTTGGCGGTGAGCTCGCCAGGCACGAGCTCGGGAAGATCGGTGGGAACGAGCAGGAAGTCGGCCGGCTCCCCCACCGCGAGCCGTCCCGACTCGCCGAGCGCGGGCGCCCGCCGGCCCGTGACCACCGCCCACGCCTCGGTGGCCGGCATCGCCGCCGGGTCGTCGGCCTCCTGCTTCTGGGTCAGCGCCAGGAACTTGACGTCCTGGAACAAGTCGAGCGAGTTGTTCGAGGCCGCCCCGTCGGTGCCGAGGCCGACCGCCACGCCATGCTCGCGGGCCTTTGCGTACGGGAACACGCCCCCGACCGCGAGCTTCAGGTTCGAGACTGGATTCGTCACGACGGTCGCCCCCCTCTCCCCGACGAGGGCGAGCTCGTCGTCGTCGAGCCACACGCCGTGCGCGAGGACGGTCCGGTCGGTCAGCACGCCGAGCCGGTCGAGGTAGTGCGCGGGTCGGGCGCCGTGTGCGGCGACACAGGTCTGCACCTCGTCCTCGGTCTCCGAGCAGTGGATCTGCACCGGGATGCCGCGCGCGGCCGTCTCCTCCGCCACCCATCGCAGCGAGTCCTCGCTCACCGTGTAGATCGCGTGCGGGCCCAGCGATGCGCCGACCTGGTCCCCCGTTTCCTCGAGCGCATCGAGCGCGGTCGTGGCCTCCGCCCGCATCGTCGCCGCGCGCTGTTCGTCCAAGCCGTCGATCAGCGGCAGCGCGACCGTCGCTCGGAGGCCCGCGTCCTCGACCGCGCGCGCAACCGCCGCAGGATGCCAGTACATGTCCCAGAAGCGGACCGTGCCGGTGCGGATCATTTCGACGCACGCCAGCCGGGTGCCCCAGTAGACGTCGTCGGCGGTGAGCTTGGCCTCCACCGGCCAGATGCGGTGCTCGAGCCACTCCATGAGCGGCAGGTCGTCGCCGAAGCCGCGGAACAGGGTCATCGCGGCGTGGGTGTGCCCGTTCACAAGACCAGGCAGCAGCGCCATGCCGGCCCCGTCGAGCACCTCGTCTCCGGACGCGGCCTCGACACCGGGCCCCAGGGCGGCGATCGTCCCACCCTCGACGCGCAGGCCGACGGACTCGCCGTCGAGCGCGACGTCCTGCACGAAGAGGCTCATGCCGCCGCCGCCAACTTCGGCACCACCACGTCGAGCGCCGCGACCAGCCGCTCGCGGTTCCTGCGCGCGCCCGCCTCGAACTCCTCCATCGTCAATGGCGTCTCCGCGATCCCGTTGGCGAGGTTGTCGACGATGCAGATGCCCGCGTAGGCGATCCCGAGCTCACGCGCCAGCACCGCCTCCGACGCCGCCGTCATGCCGATGACGTCGGCGTGGGCGGCGATGAGGCGGATCTCCGCTGCGGTCTCGAAGCGGGGCCCGATCGTCTGCCAGTACACGCCCCCGTCAACGAGCTCGATCTCGCAGTGCGAGGACCAACCGGCAAGCAACGCCCGCCGCCATTCGAGGTCGAAGCCGGGGACCTGGTGGCCGGCGGCACCGTCCGAGAACGACAGGCCGAGATGCAGTGCGATGAAGTCGTCCGGCGCGACGAATGTCCCGACGCCGAGCTCTGCCCGCAAGCCGCCGACCGATGCCAGTGCCAGCACGCGATCGCAGCCGAGATCGGCGAGCGCGGTGAGGTTGGCTTTGTGGTTGATGTAGGGCGCTGACACGAAGCGGTCGAGCCCGTGCCGTTGCAGGACGACATGGCTCCCGGCCTCGAGCACGCCGACCGTGCCGTATGCGGTCTCGACGTCGAGCCGGTCGGCGCCGTCAGCGAAGTTGGTGCCGAGCAGGCTGTGCCCACCGACCACCGCGAGCCGCGCCATGGAACGTGACACTACGCAAGCGTTGCCAGCGTCGCGACCAGTGCCTCGCGTTCGCCCTCGCACTCACCGTCGCGGATGCGAGGCGGGAGCTCCAGTTGCACGCCGCGCCCTCGAGCGCGGTTCACGGGGTTGTCGGGATGGAGCCCGCGCAATCCGAGCGGGATCGCGTCCAGATCGTCGACGACGGGCCAGCCCGGGAGCGCAGACCGCAGCGCCTGCGCGGTGAATGCCGCGAGGTCACGATCGGCCCCGCCGACGAGCAAGGTGTCCGGCAGATCGGCCCGCCCGTAGCCGTGAATCGACACCACCACCGCTACGTGGTCGAGAAACGCGCGCAGCTTCGGGACCTCCTCGACGTCCGCCAGGTGCGACGGGATGTGCCAGCGGAAGTCCTCGGGCTGGCGGATTGCGTACAGCGACCCGCCTGCCCGCGCCGCGGCAGCAGCCGCGATCTCGGCGGTGCCGCGCTCGAGGCTGCCGCCGTGAAGCGCGAGGAAGCCGACCTCCGAGCGCAGCACCGACTCCTCGATCACACCGGGTCGCCGGAGCAACTCGCCGAACACGGCTAGCGCGACCCGCTCGTTCGGCGTTGATACGACACGCCGTAGGCGTCCGAACGCGCGTGGAGGATCGGATCGTCCGAGCACTCGATGCCGTCGACGACGCGGGTCGGGTCGAAGACGAGGGGCTCGACGTCAGCGCGGTCGAGTGCGCGGTCGAGCTCGAGCCGACCCATGACCACCGACTCGCGGTCCTCGGGCCACGCCACCGTCGGATCGACGGGATCGTCACCCTCACCGGCCAGCGTGACGACGAGGTCGAACCCGGCCGGACCCTGCGCCAGGCGGGCCGCGAGCTCGTCACCGAGGTAGTTCGGAGGGCGCCCGGCGGCGTCCTCGTCCGAGATCGTGGCGACACCGTCGTGCGGTTCCCACCGATAGCGGACGAAGCGCCCGCGATCGTCGCCGTCGACATACCGGAACGCGTGGATGCCGTGATAGGAGCACCGCAGGTAACTCGCCGGTGCCGGTGCGGTCAGCGACTGCTCGACCGCGGGCAGCGCTTCGGGATGGGCGGCGAGGAATTCGCCCATCTTGGCCATGTCGGTCTCGCCGGTGTCGGGGTCGGGGACCCGAGCCTGCATGAACGCCAGGAAGTCGTCGGGCGTGCGGACGAAGAACGCGCCCAGGGTGATCGCGACCAGGTCGGTACTGGTGCCGTCGGCCAGGCGGAGCTTCGTCGCCATCCCACGGGCGTCGCGTACGCCGTCGGCTTGGTCGGGCCGGCCCGAACCGTTGGAGAAGCGAACGGTGGCCGCGATCGGGTCACCCCGGAGGTGCGCCGCCCGGGAGAGCCGGACCGCCTCCGGGGTGGCCGTGAAGGTGCCCGCGGAGCCGGCTCCCTTGGCGTGCACCGCCCGGAACCCGGGGTGATCGCCCGATACCTCCAG